>CAZONJ010000014.1:0-29057 GCA_964581225.1 uncultured Terriglobales bacterium
GCCTCTCGCCCATCCAAATCCCATAGCTCCTACTCTGACGCGGTCCGAGATTCTAATAGGAAAATCGGCTGGACGCGTTGCCGCGGAAGAGTTGGATATAATCAGCCGACGCCAGCCCGTCACCAGTGCAATGGCATTACCGAGGACGAAGGCCACTGACCTGATCCCCTGTATTCTCAACAGGCGAGAAGCGCGTTTCTAAGGGTCAGCAGTTCTGGCCAGCAACTACGTCCAGTAGTCTTGAAGAAAGAATTGCAAGTACTGCGGTGCCTAAGGATGTGCTTTGACTGCGATTGAGCCATTTACTCTCCCGTTCTCAGCCTCAGCCTGGGACGATCTGCGTGCTCGTCTGAAACGAACGCGGTGGCCTGACGAGATACCAAACGCGAGATGGGCAAACGGATTCGATCTTGAGTTCCTAAGAGATCTCTGCCGTTACTGGAGCGAAGATTTCGATTGGCAAGCCCAGCTGGACCGACTGTCGGTATTTCCGCACTACCGCTTCCAAGCGGCTGAGGAAAAGGTTCACTTCCTCCACGCCAAGGGCAAGGGACCCGCTCCGATACCGCTCGTCATGACGCATGGCTGGCCAGGATCATTCCTCGAAATGCTGGAGATTGTCCCTCTTCTCACTGATCCAGCCGCACACGGTCTCGCTGCCGAGGTCTCCTTTGACGTCATTGTTCCCTCTTTGCCCGGTTTCGGCTTTTCAGACCGGCCTCAAGCCGGGGGTACCAACGTATTTCGCGTTGCCCGAGATATGGCTGGAGCTAATGTGCGCACTGGGATATCGGCGCTTCGCTGCCTAGGGCGGGGATTTGGGCGCTGGCGTGAGCACTGCTTTAGGTCTACGCCACAGCGAGCACCTCATAGGCATCCACCTGAACTACATTCCAGGATCGTATCGACCGTACCTGGCGCCGGGAGTGGAGATCACGGTTGCCGAACGCCAGTTCTTAGCCGATGCCGCCCACTGGTACGACCAGAACGGTGCTTATGCACACCTGCAGGGTACAAGGCCGCAAACGCCAGCGTATGCGCTGAATGATTCCCCTGCAGGTCTAGCGGCTTGGATTCTTGAGAAATTTCGGGAATGGTCCGACTGTGGAGGCAATCTGTATCGCAGTTTTTCAAGAGATGCCCTTTAGCGAACGTGACACTTTACTGGATGACCGAGACGATCTCTTCCTCGTTCGCATGTATCAGGAAGGAAGACGAAGCCCTCTTCAATTTTCTTCGACCGATTATGTTCAACCGCCGTGCGCTATAGCGTGTTTCCCGAAGGAGATCATGACCCCGCCTCGTAGCTGGGTCGAACGAGGCTTCAACGTTGCACGCTGGACAACCATGCCCAAGGGTGGTCACTTCGCTGCCGCTGAAGAGAAGGAACTCTTAGCCTCAGACCTTCATGCATTCTTCCGCAATCTGCGCCCTTGAGCGCCTGCAGACCCCTTAGAAACTGAAACGAAAGCCTTTCACTGAACTGTTCTGAGCCTTTCAGAACCCATAGAACCAATCTGGCGAACCATATGCCGAACCCATTGGGCCACCCAAGAATTCGACTAATGAAATCGGAGCCCACTCATCTTCCGCAAGTTCCAAGAACGGCATCTGAGTTTCCCAACGGCGCACAAGCGCGAACTCGCCGGCCATTTCATTAACGCCGGCTAGAACATCGCCAATTGGAACTCCTGCCGCATCCTCAAAGTAGCGCTGTTCCGAAAAGAATTTAGCGCCCATCTCGGGAGCGCCTTGTTCGAACACAATTCGCGAATCGTCTAGTAGGCGAGACGAAAGCCTCTCAGCGCGCTGCACCGAGTCTTCATCCAATTCGGATTCTGGCATTTGATCTCAACGCCTGGCTCCATCGAGGGTGGTGGAGACCGGGCCGTTTTTTGATGGGACCGCTGTTGGGTTGTCAGAGATTATGCTTTACCCGAGGTCTAAATGAGGCAAATCAAATTCCGTCGGCGCTGAAGCCCCGCCAAGTCCGACGAAATGGCCTTTTGGACGTAGCACGTGGGCGGTTCCTTCCGCGCTGCCTCCGCCATCCTCACGGTCACTGAATGCTGGGCAATTGCCTGATCTTGGTGTCCACGTCCGCCTCAGCGATCATTGGGTGTAGGTGTCCACGGCATGACAAATTTCATTGAACCGGATGACTCCGTTGACCCAATTGATTCTGTTGCAAAATCCGCAAGCCTGTTGTATTCAGTAGATGTCGCTATTCTCTTGAGTGTGCAAGAGTTGCCGAAACTCTGAGGTTCGAGTCCCTTCTTCGGCACCATTGTTTTCTTTTGCTCTAGCGCCTTAGCCTGTCATGTTGCAGTTGAATCAGTTCAAACACGGTCCTTGTTATGCGGTCGCACCGCACCGCATGAAACGCGAAGGCTTCTTTGCTGTCAACTTTTGCGTGGGCGTAAAACTTTTTACGCAGTAATGCCCGGGCCCGATGAAGCCGGACCTTTACATTTTCTTCCGTGATTTCCAATGCTTGTGCCGTTTCGGTCGTGCTCATTTCCTCTACATCGCGCAGCACAAACACCGCGCGGAAGGAATCCGGCAGCGCCTCAATCCATTGTTCCAGCAGCCGCCGGGTTTCCGAGTTTGAGGCCTGCTGCTCCGGATCTGGCATGGAAGAGGTGAAATCGTCCATCCTATCTCCTTTGTCTGCCATTGGCTCCGACTCCTCGTAGCGTTTGCCGCGCCGCGCGCGCGCCAGCGCTTCATTAACTGCAATGCGAATCAGCCAGGTTGAAAACTTCGCCCGTCCGGCAAACTGGCCCAAGTGTTGGTAAGCGCGCACGTAAGCGTCTTGTACTACATCTTCGGCCTGAGCATCATCGCGCAGAATGGCACGTGAGGCACGGTAAAGGCGCTGGTTGTAACGACGCATCACTATTTCAAAGAGAGGCGTATCCCCAGCCAACACCCGCTCGACCACCTCTTCATCGCTCATTCCTTCGCTCCTGCCGGTTTCGACAGTAGCTGTTCCAGTCATCTGGGTCTCCTGATACATGGAGTTTCTCGGACACAAAAAGTTACAGAGTTCATATGGCAATTTCTGAAGCTAGAAGCCACTGGAAGTGTAACCGATTCGGCCTGGGTGACTCTATTCCATTAGCAGTCGAATTAGCGCCCATTCAATGGTGCGGTGGAGCGCGTCACCTAAGGAGAGACATAAGATGAGATTTCGCATGAACAAAGTAGTGGCCTTTGCCACAGCGGCAGCCTGTGCTGCAATATTTCACCCGATTTCGCACGCCCAAGCGGCTGGCGCTGCACCTGCCGATCCCCAGATTGTGGGAATTGTAGTTGCGGCCAACCAAATCGACATCGATTATGGAAAGCTTGCACTCTCAAAGTCTAAAAACAAAGAAGTGCGCGACTTCGCGCAGCAGATGGTCACAGACCACTCCGCATTGCAGAAGTCCGTCTTCGACCTGGGCGCAAAGCTGAATGTCACACCCGCCGAGAGCGATACCGCCAAATCATTGAAATCACAATCTGAAGAGACTACTGAAAAACTGAAGGCGCTCAAGGGCAAGGCCTTCGACAAAGCCTACATTGACAACGAAGTCGCCTATCACAAGATGGTCATCAATGCTGTCTCTTCGGTGCTGATCCCAAATGCCAAGAACGCAGAACTCAAGAGCGCGCTGGAAGGCGCCGCGCCGCTTTTCCAGGGTCACCTTGAGCATGCCCAGAAGGTGCAAACGGATCTCGAAGGGAGTAAGAAAAGGTCCAGCCAGAAGCGCGGCCATAAAGCCGGGAGTTAAGAATGTTTCATACTGAACTGGGCGTGCGGTCCGCAACGGTACTGGTGGTCACATCGCTATTGCTGGTCGCATGCTCCGGCGGAACTCCTTCTGCTTCGTCTGCCGCGAAACAATCAGGCGCCGAGCCATCGAAGCCCGTCCACGAGGTGGATAAAGTAAGCACAGTGCTGATCAGTCAATTCAAGTATCAGCCTGACACTATTACCGTCAACGTGGGAGAGACCGTCGAATGGAAAAATGCCGACATTGTCCCTCATACAGCCACCGCTGCAGATGGGAAGGCTTTCGATTCCGGCAGCATCGCTAAAGGAGCATCCTGGAGTTTCCGCGCTGCCAAGAGAGGGACATACGACTATCTCTGCACGCTTCATCCCAACATGAAGGCCAGGTTGGTCGTGCAATAGCGGCCATCGAGAGCCTCAAGGAGCAACTGTGTTCATCCCTGCCCCATCGTTCTCACCGGAGCACATTCATCCAATCCTGGTGAACTTCACCGCAGCCCTTTTGCCCGCTTCCTTTGGGAGTGACATTCTTGGCCGGGCATTTCGCAGGGATTCTCTGCACAACGCAGCCTGGTGGATGCTCATCTACGCGACCAGCATCACGCCATTCACAGTAGTCGCAGGCCTTTTATGGAGGAAGTCTATAGGCACGGCGCTCCCACGCTCCACCATAGTGTTCCACCAATGGCTGGGGATCTCGCTAGCAGTTGTCTTCGTTGGATTGACGTTTTGGCGATGGACAATATATTCGCGCAACAAGACGCCGGGACTTCCTTACTTGCTTCTCGCATTCGCCGTCGTACTGGCCCTTGTTTATCAAGGCAGCTTAGGAGGCCGCCTGGTTTTTGGATGATCTAAGCTCACGATCCGTATCAGAGAGAGGCGTGCAATGATTCGTCATGCTGCATCCGGGAAGACAGCGCTCGACCGAACGCGAGTCAACGTTTTAAAAAACCTGGGGCTTGTCTACAATCCTCGACCAAGCCCTGCCAGCGAAAACCCTGCGTAAGCGACAGAAAAGTTACATCAACGTGACATCGCTGTGACAAAAACTCCGGGACCGCTCTATAGACTGGCCCGATTGGAGGCGTTGTTTATGAGATACAAACAGTGTATTTGCATCACGGTATTGATTCTGGCATTCTCGGCGACGGCGTTGGCGCAGTATAGCGGGCCGACAGCCCCAAGCGGAAGCGGTGGCACAGCTCCTTATTCCACATCAGGCAAAAGCTACGGACATGGCGCCGCGATTGGCGCGGGGATAGGGGCGGGGGTGGGCGCAGGCGTGCTGTTCCTGACACTGCATCACCGCGGCAAGCTCGTGGGGTGCGTAGCGCCAGATGGCACTCTGGTCAACGCCAAAAACAAAAAAACATACACGCTCGTGAATGACAGCAGTGGCATGTCGTTCCAGCCCGGCCAACGTGTGGAAGTGCGTGGCAAAACCAAAGGCTCATCGTTTTTAGTACATAAGGGCAAGGAGCTTGGCTCCTGTGAGCCAAGTTAGCGTTCCACAGAATGGGCGCTACTCAAATGGGGCCCATGATTTCAAGGATTATGCAAGAAAAAACCCGATCTTTCGCCAGCTTGCGTGAAGACCTACGGTGCACCCCTGCTGTGACCCACTCGAAGGCGCCGATCTGATATCCCTGCCCTTCAAGACGCTGATGTTTACCACTCAAATTGCAAGCGGCGGGCGAAATTTGCGGGACGGATTGCCACGATCATCGATAAGGTGTAAAACACTCGCATACAAAGGGGGCGTGCGGTTGGAGTTGAATGGGCGCGGCAGCCGGCTGCAACGATCTCGCTGCCGCGAATGGTTAACGAGAGAGCCTGGAAAATGGGGCGGCCCTGGTTATGAGCACAATTCTGGTGGTGGAAGACGATCGTAGAATCCAGCGGAGCCTTTCACGCCTGTTTGGGTCAGAAGGGTACAAAGTCGAGATTGCTGGAGACGGCATTGCAGGTCTCGACCTCTTCCGTTCCTCAGCTCCGGTAGCGGTGGTTCTGGATTTGAAACTTCCCGGTCTTTCGGGTAGAGATGTGTGCCGTCAAATCAAGCGCAATGTCCCGTCTTTTCCGGTGGTGATTCTGAGCGCGCTGACCGATGTGGCCGACAAGGTCGCTTTACTCGAGCTTGGGGCGGACGATTACGTCACGAAACCTTTCAGCCCGAGAGAGCTCCTTGCGCGGGTACAGGCTGCGATACGGCGTGTGGGAGTAAAACGAGATATCGACACTCTCGCATTCGGAGAGATCGTAGCCGACTTCACTCGAATGCAGCTTACATGTAACGGACAGCCAGTCCCGCTGACAGCGCAGGAATTCAAACTTTTGAAATATTTCTCGACCAATCAGGAGCGCGTGATAACGCGCGAAGAGGTATTAAACAAAGCCTGGGGGTATGACAATTACCCTTCGACGCGAACGGTTGACAATCAAATGTTGAAGCTGCGGCAAAAGCTGGAGAAGGACCCGGCCAATCCGGTCCATTTTCTTACCGTGCATGGAGTCGGGTACAAATTTGTTCTCTAGCGAAGCATTCCATGAGACATATTCGCATACGGACGAAGATGGTATTGGTTCTTCTGCTGGTCTCCTCAGCGCTGTCGTGCGCCAGTCTTCTTATCGTTCGCTATGCCGTACAAAAACATGTTCGTGAAGGGTTGGCAAGCGATCTTGCCGATTCGGTTTCCGCCTTTCAGAACGCGCAGCGGCTCCGCGAGGCGACTCTCTCGCGCTCGGCACAATTAATCGCGAATCTTCCAAGCCTGAAAGCGTTGATGACTACGCACGATGCGGCGACCATCAACGATGCAGCCATCGATTTTTGGAAGCTCAGTGGCAGCGATATCTTTCTGCTGGCGGACCGGGAGGGCGGAGTCGTCGCGCTGCATGCTCGAAACTCGAGCATCAGCCCACGTATTGCACAGCAGCTTCTTCATGCGACGCTCCTCTCGGATTTATACAGCGACTGGTGGGCTGGCGCAGGCCAGCTGTATGAAGTGGCGCTTCAACCGATCTACTTTGGTCCCGAACGCGAGCAAAACGAACTGGGTGTCTTGGTTGTGGGATATGAAATAAACCGGCGAATCGCGGCGGAAGTGGCTTCCGTGGCCCGCAGCCAGGTGGCTTTCTGCTACAGCGAACAAGTGGTCACGAGTTCATTTCGGAGAACGGAAGCGCAGCCGATGGGTCGGGTCCCTTGCAATTCTGGCCCGACTCCGCTGGGTCTCGAGCTTGGAGGAGAGCATTTCCTCGCAGCCAGCGTTGGGCTATCGCCAGGAACGCGCCCGGTAAGGCTCCTGGTGCTCAAATCGTTCGATCAGGCGACCCAGTTTTTGAAGGACCTGAACCGGCTTCTGCTTGCTTTGGGGGCCGTGACTATCGTGCTGGGAGCGTGCCTCGCGGTGCTTATCTCGAATACGATAACCGGCCCGCTCGGTAAGCTCGTGGGCGGAGTCCACGCGCTTAAGAAGGGCGATTATTCTTACCCTTTGATCGAGCAGGGCAGCCATGAAGTCGCGGAACTGGCAGCTGCATTTCGCGACATGAGAAGCACGTTGCAGAAGGCCCAACAGGAGTTATTGGCTGCCGAACGTATGGCGATCATTGGCCGGATGGCCAGCTCTCTTTCGCACGATATGAGGCACCAGCTCTCCGCTATCTTTGCCAATGCAGAGTTCCTGTGCGGCGCCAAACTTACCGTGGAGGAGAGGGAAGAACTCTTTGCAGAAATCCGGATTGCGGTAAACGATATGACTGACCTGGTGGACTCAATGCTTGAGTTCTCGCGCGGCCCGCAGAACCTGCGCACAACCCAGGTCAACCTGGTGCCGTTGCTGGAGCACGCGATCAGGACAGTAAAGGCCCATCCTGAATTTCGAAATCGTGACATCCGGCTCTGCTCGCCTCCCATTCACGAAGGCCGTTTTGATGCCAAGCGGCTGGAGCGCGCCTTCTACAACCTGCTGCTCAATGCTGCAGAGGCGGTGTCTGTCCGGGCGGAAGGCGAGGAGCGCGTGGAAGTCATTGCCATGCGGAATGAGAACCTGGTAAGCGTCCGGATTATTGACAATGGCCCCGGCATTCCGTCAGGGATTGAAAAGACGATATTCGATCCCTTCATCGGCTTCGGAAAAGAGCATGGAAGCGGATTAGGTTTGACCATCGCGCGAAAGATACTGCAGGAACACGGGGGCGATGTGATCCTGGAATCGGCTGCTGAGGGGAGGACCATCTTTGTTGCGATTTTGCCGTTGCAGGGAATGCCGCATCCTGAAACGGTACCTCGCGCGGGTGGATCGAGCTCCATCGCGTAGCGGGTCAGGGGCCGCGTTTTGCTCTACATCGGATCTCGGGAGGAGCCATGAAAAATTTCACGTTGGACAATGTACTCGGCAAGACGATCCGCGGAGGGCTAACCATATTGCTCTCCGTTTCTTTCTACGCCCAGGCGCAACAGACAGCTCTTCCCCCGAACGATCAGGGGCGCGGGACCGCCGATCTGCAATCGAAAGTCGCGGACCTGGACCAGAATCTCCGCGCCACTCGCGAAGAATTAGCGCAATCGCGCGAAGAGATCCGGCAGCTTCGTGTCGTATTGCAAAAATTTGGGGAACAGCTGACGGCGATGAACCAATCCACCGCTCCCTCTCCGACCGCCGCGCAGCCTGCCGCAGACATTCACAATCGAGTTGCCGCAATCGAAGAGGAACAGGGGGTGCTCGAATCTCAGATGGCCCAGGAGGACCAGAAGAAGGTCGAAAGCATTTCAAAGTATCCGATCAAGCTCACAGGCCTGGTACTGATGAATACCGCATATAACCGCGGCGCGGTAGACAACATCGATGTGCCGCAACTCTCGTTTGCGCGGCCGGCAAATGCTGCCGGGGGCTCTTTTACAGCGACTCTTCGGCAGACGATTTTGGGCTTCGAATCAACCGGGCCGACGCTCTGGGGCGCCAAGTCTTCAGCCAATGCATACGTGGATTTCTTCGGTGGATTTCCGAATGCCGATTTTGGCGTGACAGCCGGTCTCGTGAGACTGCGCACAGCGAGAATCCGGTTTGATTGGCCAAATACAGCACTGGTTTTTGGCCAGGAACCGCCCTTTTTCTCTCCTCTTTCGCCGACCTCGCTGGCCACCCTTGGATTGCCGGCGTTGGCATGGTCGGGAAATCTTTGGAGCTGGGTCCCGCAAATCAGGTTGGAGCACTCAATCAAATTCCCGAATGCATCCTCCTTGATGCTCCAGGGCGGCATCCTTGATCCGATCGATTCCCAGCAGCCCACCGCGCAATCTTACCGTCAGGCCAGTCCCGGGGAGCAATCACGACAGCCAGGATATGCCAGCAGAATTGCCTGGATTTATCCAGCCGCAGAAGAGCATCCGCTTACTCTGGGTATAGGCGGCTTCTTCAGTCCGCAGAGATATCCCTTGAACCGCCGCATCGATGCCTGGACCGCCACTGTGGATTTTCAAGTTCCTCTCGGCCATAAGTTTGAACTCTCCGGCGAGCTTTATCGGGGAAATGCCGTCGGCGGATTAGGAGGTGGACAGTTTGCCAGCTTTGTCGCGAGTGGCGATCTTGCTCAGCCGTCTACTACTATCGCAGGCCTGAACTCGATTGGAGCATGGGGACAACTCAAGTATCGGGCCAGCTCACAGCTCGAATTTAACGCCGCGGTTGGACATGATAACCCGTTCGCAAGGGACCTTGAGCGCTTCCCATCCAAGGTCAATCCTGTCCTGGCCCGCAATCAAACGTCATTCATCAACTGCATCTTCGCCCCGGCATCCAGCTTGTTGTTGTCGCTCGAGCTGCGCCACATTCAGTCCTATCAGATAATAGGCAGTGGCAACTCGGCCGACCAGCTCAACCTGGGTGCGGGCTACAAATTCTGAGAATGAAAAATGATTGACACGCTTCGACGTTCGGTTTGTGCGCTCTTGCTGGCGCTCTCAGCACGATTCTGCTGCAGCCAGGCGGTTCCTGTCAGCGGGCAAGTGGTGATTGACCATGTTGCCAGCAAACAGGACGTTAAAACGGACAATTCAGGCGTAGTAGTCTGGCTTACGGCGAAAGTCCCTTCGGAAAGCGCGATTTTTTTCCCCAAGACCCACGGAATCAGCTTGACGCAGAAAGACAAACATTTCGTCCCGGATTTGCTGGTGGTTGCGGTAGGGAGTAGCATTGATTTTCCCAACCGCGATCCATACTTTCATAATGTGTTTTCTCTGTTCAACGGCAAGCGTTTCGATTTGGGGCTGTATCAGGCTGGGGAAACGCGTTCTGTGCGCTTCGATCGCGAGGGGATCTCCTATATTTTCTGTAATATCCATCCTGGGATGCATGCTGTTGTGGTGGCGCTCGGAACGCCATTTTTTGCTGTTTCCAGCTCAACAGGCGCTTTCGTAATTCCTGATGTGCCCGAGGGGGAATACCTGCTGCATGCGTGGTATGAACGGGCGCCAGTCGCCGCTCTTCAAAGACTTGAGCGGATGGTCAGAGTGTCCGGGCCAAGGTCCGTTTTGCCCCCCTTGCGCCTGGAGGAATCAAGGCTTGTCGCCGTACACAAAGATAAATTCGGCAGGAACTATGATCAGACTCCGCTGACGCCGATTTACTGATTGCGCCTCACCGATTGTCCTTGGCTACCTCCCGCAACAGCGACTCATTCTGTCTGTACATTGAATACAGAGGGTAATCTGGTCAGATTACTTTTCTAAATTCATGAAATTTTAAAATCTTCTTGACAAAAATTTTCTCCATTTGATATTTTTTCGCCCTGTTCGTTTTCGCAACGCTGTTTCATTGTACGAAATGCTGTGAGGAGGATTTATGAGATTGGGGCGAGGAGCTACTGCGGCCCTTTGGGCCATTCTATCGATCGCGCTGGTGAGTTCCGGCACGATGTGGGGGCAGGCGGTCAATGCCACGCTGCTGGGGACGGTCACCGATTCCACCGGCGCAGTGGTGCCCGATGCCAAAGTCACGGTCACGGAAATGAAGACCGATGTAGGGCGCACCGTGACCACCAACCAGAGTGGGAACTACGAGCTCCCCGATCTTCCTCCCGGACAATATAAGGTCATGGTCGAGCAAACCGGCTTTAAGACGGAGACGCGCGCCAATATCGATGTGGTGGTGAACACCACCGTCCGCGTGAATATGACCCTGCAGACCGGCTCGGCCAGCGAGACGGTGGAAGTAACCGGCTCCGCCCCCATCCTGCAGACCGACCGCGCCGATGTCTCGACCAAGATTGAAACCAAGCAGGTAGAAGACATTCCGCTGGGGACCAACCGGAATTTTCAGGGCCTTCTCAACCTGGTCCCGGGGACGACGCGCGCGCACCGCGAGCACTCGCAATTTTTTAACGCCCAGGACAGCCTTTCCACCGAGGTGAACGGGGCCTCGCGCTTGCAGAACAACCTTCAGCTCGAAGGGGTCGACGATAACGAGCGCACCGGGCTGCTGCAGGTGCTGATTCCGCCCATCGAGGCCATCCAGACGGTGGACGTGACCACCAGCAATTACGCCGCGGAGTTCGGGCGCGCGGGCGGGGCGGTCACCAACGTGGTGCTCAAGTCGGGGACCAACAGTTTCCACGGGGCAGCTTACGAATTCAATCGCATCAGCGCCCTCTCGGCCAAGAACTATTTCAACAGCGGCGCCAATGCGCTGCCTGTCCCTCGATCGGTCTATAACTACTACGGG
Organism: uncultured Terriglobales bacterium; assembly: GCA_964581225.1. Classification (GTDB taxonomy): domain Bacteria; phylum Acidobacteriota; class Terriglobia; order Terriglobales; family Acidobacteriaceae; genus CAYTQA01. The sequence goes on from CAZONJ010000014.1 coordinate 11,509, forward strand.
GCCAACCTGGGCGGTCCGATTTACAAGGACAAGACCTTCTTCTTCATGGATTTTCTGCTGATCAACGATCATCAGGGCCAGTTCAACACTTCTACCGTTCCGACCGCGGATTTTCGCAGCGGCGATTTCAGCGCCATGCTTAATTACAATGGCAAGAGTTATAAAATCTATGACCCGGCGACCGGCAATCCGGATGGCACCGGGCGGCAGCAGTTCTCCTGCGGCGGAAGGCTGAATGTGATCTGTCCTAACCGGTTCAGCCCAATTGCGTTGAAGCTCCTGGCGCTGGTCCCTCTGCCGACCGCGTCCGGCTACACATCCAATTTCAACGAAAACACCCACCTGAACAAGGACTCACATTCCTACGATGTGAAGGTAGACCACAATATTTCGGAAAAAGACCGGCTCTCGGGGCGTTTCAGCTCCTCGGTCATAAATATCTTGCAGCAGCCGGAGTTTGGGCTGGCTGGCGGTCCGGCCAACGGGGCCTTCCAGGGTACCGGCGTTCAGAATTCCTACGATGCCGCCGGTTACTATATGCATCTTTTCTCCACCAGCCTGCTCTCGGAGCTGCGCGTCGGGGTTAACCATTACCGGAACACCACCGTGACCAGCGACCATGGCACGGCCGCATCCACCGCCCTGGGAATTCCAGGGGCAAACCTGGATCCGTTTACCAGCGGTTTGACCAGCATCGATATCGGCAGCTATTCAAGCCCCTTGCTGGGTTATTCCGCCAGCATGCCCTGGGTGCGCGGCGAAACCAATATCGATGTGGTCAATAACTGGACCAAAATCGGCGGCAATCACACCTTCAAGTGGGGCGCCGATGTGCGCCGCGTCCGCGATGACCTGGTGCAGGGGCAGGTCTTCAGCCCGCGCGGAGTCTGGCGCTACCGGGAGGGCACGACCGCCCTCAACCTCGGCGGCTCCAAGAGTTCCACCACCAACTTTGCCAACGACTTTGCCAGCTTCCTGCTGGATATTCCCAATCAGGTGGGACGCGACGTAAACGTGGGAGACGCCTCTTTTCGGCAAACCCAGGTCTTCGCCTATGGGCAGGACCAGTGGAAGGTATCGTCCAAAATGACCCTCGATGTGGGATTGCGCTGGGAGCTTTATCCCCCGGCGACGCCCAATCGCGCCGCTGGCTTCTCCAATTTCGATCCCAGCACCAATAACCTGGTGGTTGCCGGGGTCGGCGGAAATCCCAAAAACATGGGAATGGATACGCACTACACCGACTTCGCTCCACGTGTCGGCATAGCCTACCGCACCACGGATCTGACGGTCCTGCGCGCCGCCTTTGGCGTCAGCTACACGCCATTCCAGGACAATGCCTACGCGTTTAACTATCCCGTCCGGCAAAACAATGCCTACAATTCCCTTAGTTCGTTTGTCCAGGCGCTCTATCCCAATGGACAGCCGGCCAACCTGCCCAGCGGCTTTCCGGCGCCCATCGTAGCCACGATTCCATCCAACGGATTGTTGCCGGCGGACCCCGCCTCCAACTACTTCGTGGTGGACAAGCATTACCGTGACCCCTACCTCGAGTTCTGGAATGCCTCGGTACAGCAGGCCCTTCCCAAGAATTTCGTGATGAACCTCAGTTACGTAGGCAATGTGGGAAGAAATATTCCCGCGCAATATAACCTCAACGCCGGGCTGGTACCGGGAGCAGGCTCGAAGGGCCGTCCGGAATATCCCCGGATTTCGGATACCACGCTGCTCTTTAAGCGGGTCACCTCGAATTACAACGCGCTGCAGGCCAAATTCGATCGTCGTTTCAGCGGAGGATTTCTTCTGACCACCTCCTACACCTATGCCAAGGCAATGGGTTATAAGACGGATGGCGGCGGCACCGGAGGCATCGACAACTACCTCGATTTCCGGCGAAATTACAACCCAGTGACGTACGACCGCACCCATACCTTTGTGCAGAGCTATATTTATGACTTGCCCTTTGGACATGGAAAGCGCTGGTTGCAATCTGGCCCGGGCAACTGGGTACTGGGAGGGTGGCAGGTAAGCGGTGTGCTCACACTGATGAGCGGCACGCCGCTTGTCTGGAGCACCAGCGGCGGCAGCCTGAACGCGCCGGGCACCAGCCAGACGCCAAATCAGACCGGCCCCTTCCGTCTTTTGCATGGCATCGGTCAAGGTAACCCCTGGTTCGACACATCCGCTTTCGCTGTTCCGTTCGGCCCGGTTATGGGGAACATGAGCCGCATTTCCTATCGTGGGCCGGGTTTCTTCAACCTCGACGCTTCCTTGTTCCGTCGTTTTGCCATGACCGAGCGGGCGAACCTCGAACTGCGCGCCGAAGCCTTCAGCGTGACCAACACGCCACAGTTTAGTAATCCGAACACCAGTGTTGGCTCCAGTAACTTCGGATTGATCACCGGCGGCGGCGGAAGCCGCAGTATGCAGTTGGGAGCGAAGATCATCTTCTAAAAGGAAGCACAGATGAAGCTGCGCAGGACCAGCGATGACAAATACGTAGTGGAAGCGGTGGAGCGTGCGCTGGACATCCTCGAAGCATTTCGGGATTCCGAGGAGATGACGCTGAACCAGGTCAGCCAGAGGGTCGGCTTCAACAAAAGCCGGACCTTCCGGCTGTTGTACACGCTGGCTGACCGGGGATACGTGGAGCGGGCCCGCGATGGCTCGCATTACAAGCTGGGAATGAAGCTCTTCGAATACGCCACGCATTTTCGCCGGGATTTGAAGAGCATCGCCCAGCCTTTTATGCGCCAGCTCCATGACCGCTTCAACGAAACCATCAATCTGGGGATCATCCACAGCGGAGAGATTCTGTATATCGACCTGCTGGAGAGCTCCCGCCCCTTCCGCATGGCGGCGATGATCGGCAGCCGGATGCCAATCGAGTCTACCTCCCTGGGGAAGGCCATCATGGCCTTTTCCCCGGAGCATGAGTGCGAGGCGTTTTTGACGCGGCTTCCGGTCAATCAATCGGGAAAAATGAGAAAAGAACTGGAAACCGTGCGCAAGCGGGGCTACTCGCTGGACGACGAGGAAAACGAGCATGGCGTGGCCTGCATCGGCGCTGCCATCTCCGATGGCAGGGGAACAGCGATGGCAGCCATGAGCGTTTCCGGCTCCATGGCGAGAATCCTGGAAAAAGAAAAGGAGATCGGCTCCGCCTTGAACGCCGTCTGCAATGAAATTTCCAAATACATGGGCTTTATCGGCAATGACTCCGGCATGAGGGCCAGTGCTGCGTTTGCGAGCTTGCAGCTAACCGGTTCCAGGCGGCTGTAAAATTTCCTGTATGGGATAACGACTTGGTCGCGAGCAGCAATGATGCGATGCGCAGTTGAAAGGAACACAAGGGCCACGCAGTGACAGTATCGCCGGACAATTCGCCGGGAAATGAAGAAAGCGGCAGCGCCACGCTTCCGGCGGAGCATGCAGGCGCCGCGCAAATCACCCGCGATTTTGTGGCGCGCATCGGCCACTACCGCTGGACGATTTGCGCATTTCTTTTTCGGCCCGCGACCCTCAACCATATCGACCGCCAGGTTATCGGAATCCTGAAGTCCGCTCTTCAGCGCGATCTCATTCCCCTGATCGTGCCGCGGCTTGAGCTGGCGCGGCTGGATGAGGCACCCAATGGATAATTTTTAGCGAAGGAACCCTGGGCCAATTGAACACCTTGCAAATCAAAGCCAAAGCGAATTGCCGATGGGACCTGGTCAGTTTGGGCGAGGTCATGCTGCGCCTCGATCCCCAGGACGTCCGCATCCACACCACGCGCCATTTTTGCGTATGGGAAGGCGGAGGCGAATACAACGTGGCGCGCGGCCTGCGGCGATGCTTCGGACTAGATACCGCCGTGGTCACCGCGCTGGCCGACAATCCGGTGGGCCGCCTGGTGCAGGACCTGGTCTATCAGGGAGGCGTGGACCAGTCGCACATCAAGTGGGTGCCATACGATAGCGTGGGCCGCACAGTGCGCAATGGCTTGAATTTCACCGAGCGGGGATTTGGGGTGCGCGCCCCAGTCGGATGCTCCGATCGCGGGCATACCGCAGTCTCGCAACTCAAGCCGGGAGATTTGGACTGGGAGCGGATTTTTGGCCAGGAAGGATCCCGCTGGCTGCATACTGGCGGAATTTTTGCCGCTCTCTCGGAGACCACGCCGTCGGTCGCCAAAGAGGCGATGCAGGCGGCAAAGAAGCACGGCACCATCGTCTCCTATGATTTGAATTATCGCGAATCGCTGTGGAAGGCGATTGGCGGCCGCAAGCGCGCCACCTTGGTCAATCGCGACCTGGTTTCGTTCGTCGATGTGCTGATCGGCAATGAAGAAGACTTTACTGCGGCGCTGGGGTTTGAAGTGGAAGGCGTGGACGAAAACCTTTCTAAACTCGATCCGGAGAGTTTTCGCCGGATGATCGAGCGTGTGCTGGTGGAATATCCCAACCTGAAAGTGGTGGCAACCACGCTGCGCAATGCCAGGAGCGCTACTGTCAACGATTGGGGCGCGGTGTGCTACTACGAAGGCAAGCTCTATCGCGCCACGGTTCGCGAAGACCTGGAAATCTATGATCGCATCGGCGGTGGAGATTCCTTTGCCTCGGGATTGATCTATGGTTTTCTCATGAATAAAGGGGCGCAGTGGGCGGTGGAGTGCGGGGCCGCGCATGGCGCGCTGGCGATGACTACCCCCGGCGACACCACTATGGCTACTCTGGCCGAGGTGGAAAAGGTGATGAAAGGAATGAGCGTGCGGGCATCGCGCTAGGCAGCGCTAGTACTCGAAGGAGAATGCCTGAAGCTGAATAGCAGATGGCCGAAATCGTAAAATGGCATAAGCGGGAAGAAGGGGTGAAAAGCGGTCCCGCGAACGCGAAACAGTAACTGCAGAAGCTGAAGGCGCAATGTCCAGCGGTGAAACTGAAGGAGCGAAGTAAAGACATGTCCATGGGGAAATCGGAGATTGTCCGCAAGATCAGGAATGTGGGGGTCATCCCAGTGGTGCGCGGCGACTCGACTGAGATTGCCCGCCGGGCGATTCTGGCGATTTTGAAAGGCGGCATTCCGGTACTGGAAGTCACCATGACGGTGCCAGGCGCGGTGCAGATGATCCGCGAATTGACCCGCGAGGTCGGCTCCGAGGCGCTCATCGGCGCCGGTACGGTGCTCGATGCCAAGACGGCGCAGCAGTGCATCGAGGCCGGGGCGCAGTTCATCGTGAGCCCTGCGCTCGACTTGGGGACGATTAGCTATTGCCGCGAGCGCGGGATCGCCATCATGCCGGGAGCGCTGACGCCTACGGAGATCGTGAGCGCATGGTCGGCAGGGGCGGATTTTGTGAAGGTCTTCCCCGCCGGAGCGCTGGGCGGGGCAAGCTATATCAAGTCATTGAAGGCGCCGCTGCCGCAAATTGAAGTAGTCCCAACCGGGGGCGTCTCGCTCAAGAACGCAGCGGAGTTCATCAAGGCGGGAGCGGCCGCCATCGGAGTGGGCGCGGACCTGGTGGATGTAAACGCGCTGCGAAACGGATTGGATTCGGAGATCACGGAGCGGGCGCGCCAGTTTGTGAGCATCGTGCAAGAGGCGCGGAGCGGCAAGGTGGTCCCGGTCCCGGAGGTTGTGAATGCATCGCGCTAAACCTGCACAGGGTAAAAAGGTGAAGGTGTGAAAAGAAAGCCAGGGGCAAAGACAGTCATGCGGTTCCGCTGCGCGGTAGCGTTCGCGGCCGCGTGGATTGCGCTTTCGATCCCCTGCAAGGCGGCCGCTGCGGAGCTGTTCGTCCAGACGCGTCCGGCGATGGGCACCAACTTTACCATTTATCTGTATGCGCGAAACGCGCAGCATGCCTCGGCTACCTTCGAGGCCGCGTTTGAGGAGATTGAGCGCCTGGAAGAGGCCTTGAGTAATTATCGGCCTTCGAGCGAGCTCTCGCGCATCAACCGCATGGCAGCGCAGGAGGAGGTCACTACCGATCCCGAGGTCTTTGGCCTGCTTCAGACCTCGCTCGATTACAGCCGGCGTACCGATGGGGCCTTCGACATCACTGTGGGTCCGCTCATGCGGGCCTGGGGATTTTTTCGCGGGCAGGGGCATTACCCTACGCCGGAAGAGCTTGCCCATGCCAGGCAGACTGTGGGATGGCAAAAGGTGAAGATGAATGCCGCCGATCATAGCGTGCGCTTTACCACGCCTGGGGTAGAGATCGACTTGGGCGCGATCGGCAAAGGCTACACCGTGGACCGCGTGGTAGATGTGATTCGCGAAGCAGGGATCACCGCAGCGCTGGTGGATGCCGGATCGAGCACGCTCTATGCGCTGGGCGCGCCGCCGGGAAAAAATGGATGGCTGGTCCAGGTACCCAGGCCCGGCGATCGCGAGCACACAGTCTCAACCGTGGTTTTGCGCGACCAGTCTTTGTCCACGTCGGGAAGCTATGAAAAATTCTTTCAGCTCAATGGGCGAAGGTATTGCCACATCATGGATCCGCGGACTGGAAAGCCGGTAGAGAACGTCCTTCAGACAACGGTGATTGCGCCTGATGGAACCACCACCGACGCGCTTTCGACTTCGATGTTCGTGATGGGACCGTCCGCCGGAAAAGAATTGCTGGAGTCGGTGCCGCATGCCTCGGGACTCTGGATGATGAGCGAGCAGGCATCTCCGCGCATGGTTGCGTGGAACTGGGGAGGATGCAAATCCGGTTTCGACCAGGACTGCGCCATGAATAAAATGGCCCAGCACAACCAAATCCCGGTGGAGAATGCGGGAATCAATCAAGGAAAGGTGTTGCACAAAAGATGAACCGACGCGAATTCTTGGGCCATGCTGCAGGAGCGCTGGGCGCGGTCTCGGCATTGAGCTTATCGGGTTTAGCTGAAGGAAAGCCCCCTGCTCCCTCTGACAAGATCAATCTGGGCATTATCGGCCCCGGAAGCCGTGGGCAACAACTTATGCGGACCTTCCTGCGGGTTCCCGGAGTCCGCTTCCAGGGTTTGTGTGACGTTTATGAGCCCCGCTTTGCCCAAGCCCATAAAATTACCGGCGAGAACACTCCAACCTACAGCGATTATCGCCAACTGCTGGCGGCAAAAGACCTGGATGCCATCATCGTTTCTACCCCGCTCTCCTTCCACTCCCGGCACGTCACCGCAGCGCTGGAGAGCGGCCGTCCGGTTTACGGCGAAAAGAGTATGGCGCTGACCGTGGAGGAATGTGGACAAATACTCGATGCGGTCAAGCGCACCGGCAAGTCCTATCAGGTTGGACTGCAATATCACTACGCGCCCTGGTACCAGGAGGCGCTGCGCCGGATCAAGGCAGGGAAGATTGGCCAGGTCACGCAGATTTACGCTTACTGGCACCGCAACAACAATTGGCGGCGGCCTGTGCCCAATGGCGCGGACAAAAAGCTGGAGCGGCTGATCAACTGGCGGCTTTACAAAGAGTATTCGGGCGGACTGGTGGCCGAGCTTGGCTCCCACCACATCAATTTCGCCAATGAAGTGTTCGGCGGCATGCCGGCCTCGGCAGTGGGCAGCGGCGGCATTGATTTCTGGAAAGACGGCCGCGAGACCAATGACAACGTGCAGGTCACCTATCGCTATCCCTCGGGACAGACCTTGTTCTTCAGCGCCATTACCACCAATCGTCTGGATGGCGCGCAGATCCGCGTATTTGGAACGGATGGCAGCATTGTTCTCCTGGAAGACGGCGGCACCATGTATTACGAGCCCAAGTTAAGCAGCTCCGCTGCGGCCAAAGAAACTGTGCTGGAGCATGGCGTTGTCACAGGGGCCAGCTATCGCGCGGAGAAGCCGTATCTTGGTCCCGGCGAGCCTCTTCCGGTCCCCGAAGGCCTGGAGGGCAATGCCGATTACGTGGCTTGTCACTCTTTCATCGAGAGCATCCGCAATCATCAACGTCCGCAGGCGGACGAGCAGACCGCATGGCGGGCCGGAGTCACGGTCGCGCTGGGGAACCAGGCCATCGAGCAAGGCCGGCGAATTATATTTGCAGATCACGTTCATCCTCTACCAAGTCAGACTCAAGGAGGTGCTTAATGTCATTTCGAGTGTCGCGTCGTCAATTTATCTCAGGCGTCGGTGCACTAGCGGCGGCCTCGGCCGTCTCAGCATTACCGGGCCATGCATTGCTGGCGCCGGAACTGCTTTATCCCCCGATGGATCTCTCGTATTTCAATACGCCGATCTCCACCGGGCCAACCGCGATCCACGTCGGGTACGCCTCCATTACCTGGGGTGGCGATGACCGGCAGGCGATCGAGGACATTGCCGCGCTTGGCTTTCACGGGATCCAGCTGCGCGCGAATGTGATGAAGGAATATGCCAGCCCGGCGGAGCTGCGCGAAGCGCTGCACAAGCACCAGCTCACCATGGTCGCGCTCTCCAGCGGCGGGGTCAGAATCGATCCGGCGGTCGAAGCCGAAGAAATCGCCAAGCATACTGCCAACGCAAAATTCGTCCACGATGTTGGCGGCCTCTATCTTCAGGTGACCGACCAGCGGCCTAAAGACCGTCCGGTGACCGCCGCCGATTACAAGCGGCTGGGCAAATTGATCACCGAAATCGGCAAGCGCAGCGCCGACCTTGGCGTCTCCCTGGGATATCACAACCACATGGGAAGCATGAGCGAGCGTCCCGAGGAGCTTGACCAGATCCTTCATGCGGCCGATCCGCGTTACGTCAAGCTGGAACTCGATGTCGCCCATTATTTCGAAGGTGGAGGCGACCCGGCAAAGGCCATCCATCAGTACCACGACCGGCTACTCTTCCTGCATATAAAGGATGTTGAGAACCTGCCCGCCGGCAGCAATCCCGATGCGAAGCATCCCTATCGCTTCGTGGAGCTTGGCCGGGGCAAGGTCGATCTGCCCGCGGTAATTGACGCCCTCCATAAAGTGAAGTTCCGCGGCTGGGTAGTGGTGGAGTTGGATAGCGTCCCGGACAAGAGCAGGACGCCGAAGGAATCGGCGGAGATCAGTAAAAAATATATTGAAGAAAGGCTCGGACTTACCGTATGAAGTCTCCCTTCAGAGTTGCAGTCATCAACGATGAGATCACGCAGGATTTTGGTCGCGCCTGCGAAATTGCCTCCCGCGACTTCGGCATGGGATGGATCGAGCTGCGCGGCATGTGGAACAAGAACCTGCTCAAGCTCGATGCCAAGGAAATCGAAGAGGCGCGTAAAATATTGGAAAAGAACCGCCTGCGGGTCACCGATATTGCCAGCCCCCTGTTTAAAGCCGACTGGCCGGGAGCGCCGCGCTCGAAGTTTAGCCCCAAGCGCGACCAGTTCAACTCGGACTTCACCTTCCAGCAGCAGGAAGAGGTGCTGGAGCGCAGCATGGAATTGGCCAGGGCATTCAAAACCGACCGGGTGCGAGGCTTCGACTTCTGGCGCCTCGACGATCAAAAGCCTTATCGCGCCGCCATCGATGAAAAGCTGATGGAGGCGGCGGAGAAGTGCGGCAAGAAGGGGCTGATCCTGCTCCTCGAAAATGAGCTTGCCTGCAACACCGCGACCGGGGCCGAAGCCGCGAGGACGCTAAACGCGGTGAAGTCACGGTATCTCATGTTGAACTGGGACCCGGGCAACGCCGCTACGCACGATGAGGTCCCCTATCCCGACGCGTACAAGCTTTTGCCCAAAGACCGTATCGGCCATTGCCATTGCAAAGATGCAGTCAAGGACCCGGAGCATAAGGGGAAGGAAGGCAATGGTTATAAATGGGCAGCGATGGGAAGCGGGATCATCGACTGGGTGGGCCAGTTCAAGGCGCTGAAGCGTGATGGCTATCGCTACGCCGTTAGCCTGGAGACGCACTGGCGCGGCGCAGGCACTCCGGAAGCCTCTACGCGGCAGAGCTGGACGGGGATGAAAAAGGAGCTGGAGCAAGCCGGCGCGCTGCAAGCGTAATGCATGTTGGACTGATCGGCGGAGGCAATATCAGCGGCACGCATGCGCGCGCCGCCCGCTCCGTCCCAGGCGTGGAAATCGCCGCGGTCTATGGGAGCAACGCTGAAAAGGTCGAACGGCTCGCGGGAGAGCATGGGGCCACGCCTTACGGCGAGATAGAAGCTTTCCTCGCGCACCGTCCGATGGAGATGGTAATCATCGGCAGTCCATCGGGATTGCATGCTGCCCAGGGGATTCAGGCTGCGCGCCACGGCCTTCATGTGCTGGTGGAAAAGCCGATTGACATCGGCGTAGAGCGCGCCGATGCGCTGACCAGCGAAGGCCAGCGTGCAGGGGTAAAGCTGGGAGTAATTTTTCAGGACCGCTTCAAGCCGGAGATCCGCCGGTTGAAGCAGCTCCTGGCTGGCGAAAAACTGGGCAAGATATTGCTGGTCGATGCCCGAGTAAAGTGGTATCGCCCGCCGGAGTATTACGCCGGTTCACGCTGGCGAGGCACATGGGCGTTAGATGGCGGCGGCGCATTGATGAACCAGGGAGTGCATACCGTGGACCTGCTGCTGTGGCTGCTCGGAGATGTGGTGAGCCTCCAGGCAAGGGCGGCAACGATGCTGCACGATATCGAGACCGAGGACACGGCCCTTGCAATGCTCGAATTTGCCAGCGGCGCCATCGGGATATTAGAGGTAACCACCGCCGCTTATCCCGGGTATCCGCGCCGGGTTGAGATTACCGGGACCGAGGGCACTGTGGTCCTGGAACACGATCGCCTTGTAGCAATCGATCTTCGCGCCGGGGCGGAAGAAGTGGAGCACGAGCAGATGGAGGACCGAAATCCGAGCGCCTCGTCCCCGGTGGTGAGCGATGTTCGCGGACATCAGAGGGCCATTGAAGATTTTATCCGGGCGATAAAAGAGGACGGTACGCCCGCCTGCGATGGCCGCGAGGGGAGGCGAAGCGTTGCGCTGATCGAGGCCATCTACAGGGCCGCTCGCAATCCCGAGATGGCGGTAGAGGTTCATTCATAAATTGGAGATTGAAGATTGATAGACGCAAATCATAAGGAACGCGGATGAAGATCACCGACGCCAAGGTGTTTGTCTGCTCTCCCGGAAGAAATTTTGTCACCCTTAAGATCTACACCGATGAAGGGATCTATGGGCTCGGCGATTGCACTCTGAATGGCCGCGAACTTGCCGTGGCCAGCTATCTTACCGATCATGTCATCGCCTGCCTGATCGGCCGCGACCCCTTCCAGATCGAAGACATCTGGCAATACCTCTATCGCGGAGCATATTGGCGCAGAGGACCGGTCACCATGTCCGCGATTGCGGCCGTCGATATGGCGCTGTGGGACATCAAGGGCAAGGCGCTCAATACCCCCGTCTATAACCTGCTCGGCGGAAAGAGTCGCACCGGCGTGATGGTCTATGGCCATGCCAATGGACGCGACATCCAGGAGACCACCGACGAGGTCGGCAAATATATTGATGCCGGGTATCTAGCGGTGCGCGCGCAGTCTGGCGTTCCTGGCCTGCCCAGCACGTATGGCGTTTCCAAGGACAAGATGTTTTACGAGCCGGCGGAAAAAGGCCTTCCCCCCGAGAACATGTGGTCGTCGGAAAAGTACCTGATGCATGTTCCCAGGCTGTTCGAAAAGTTGCGGGTAAAGTACGGCGACGACGTTCACCTGCTCCACGATGCCCATCACCGGCTTACCCCGATCCAGGCGGGACGGCTGGGCAAGTCGCTCGAACCCTATCATCTCTTTTGGCTGGAAGATGCGGTCCCGGCGGAGCTGCAAGCGGGCTTCCGCATCATCCGCCAGCACACTACTACGCCGCTCGCCGTAGGCGAGATCTTCGATACGGTTTGGGACGCCAACATCCTGATCAGCGAGCAGTTGATCGATTACCTTCGCATGACCGTTGTCCACGGAGGCGGCATCACCCATCTGAAGAAGGTCGCGGCCTTCGCCGACCTCTATCATGTGCAGACCGGATGTCATGGGGCCACCGACCTCTCGCCGGTGACCATGGGAGCGGCGCTGCACTTCGATATTTCCATCAATAATTTTGGGGTGCAGGAGTACATGCGGCATACCAAAGAGACCGACGATGTATTCCCCCATGCCTATTACTTCAAGGACGGCTATATGCATCCCGGTGAGAAGCCCGGCCTTGGCGTGGACTTCGACGAAAAACTGGCGGCAAAGTTCCCCTACGAGCGCGCGTATCTCCCGGTAAACCGCAAGCTCGATGGGACCATGTGGAACTGGTAACAAGATGAGCTACTCTCCTTTAGATTTGAATGGCAAAGTTGCCGTCGTAATTGGCGGCACCTCCGGCATTGGCCGGGCGATTGCCCATGGCCTGGCCGAAGCTGGGGCCGATGTTGTGCCCACCTCGCGCCGCATGGAGCAGGTGGAATCGACGGCCGGCGAGATCGAGCAGCGCGGGCGGCGCAGTTTGCGGGCGAGCTCGGATGTGGGCGACCGCAAATCGCTGGAAGAATTATTAGCGGCCTGCGTGAAGGCGTTTGGAAAGGTCGACATCCTGGTCAACTCAGCCGGACGGACCAAGCGCGCTCCAACCCTGGATTTCTCCGAGAAAGACTGGAACGACATCATGGAGACCAACCTCACAGGCACACTGCGCGCCTGCCAGGTCTTTGGCCGTCACATGATCGGGCGGCGGTATGGGCGGATCATCAACATCGCCTCCATCTCCTCCTTCCGCGCGCTTTTTGAGGTGGCCGCGTATGGCGCCAGCAAGGCGGCGGTTGCCTCCCTGACAAAATCGCTCGCGGTCGAGTGGGCGCCGCATGGTGTTTGCGTCAATGCCATCGCTCCGGGAGTCTTTCGCACCGCGCTCAACGAGAGGCTGCTCGACGACACCCCGCGCGGGCAGGAATTTCTCATGCGCACCCCGATGAAGCGTTTTGGAAAAGTCGAAGAGCTGGCCGGGGCCGCGGTCTTCCTCGCCTCCGATGCGGCGGCTTTCGTTACCGGCGAGATTCTCAAGGTGGATGGTGGAATGCTGGCCAGCGGCGTGAATCAGTAATGCGGTTGCGAGTTGAAACAGGCTTTTATTAAGAGATGCGCAGTTCCCATGTTGGACCGGGCGCTGGGAAAACTAAATGTCGAGTGACCCGATAACCCGACGGCATTTTTTGCAGGGCATGGCATTAGCTGTTGCCGCCCTGCCCACGGCAGTGCGCGCCATGGGGGAGCGCCTGCCGATAGGCTTCTCTACCCTGGGATGTCCAGCATGGGAGTGGCTCAAGGTGTTGGACTTCGCGCAGCAGAACGGCTTTGCCTCAGTCGAGTTGCGCGGCTTGCAGGGCACGATGGACGTTCCTTCCCGTCCCGAATTTAGCCCGGCCCGCCTCGCGCAATCTAAAAAAGAAGTTGCCGGGCGCGGTCTGCGCATCTCCTGCGTGAGCAGCGGCTCCAACCTCCACGATGAAGATCCGCAAAAACATGAGCAGCAACTGGCCGATGCCCGCCGCTTTATCGACTTGGCCTCCGCGTTGGGAGCGCCTTACGTCCGCGTCTTCGGCAACAAAATAATAGGTCCCCGCGACCAGGTGGTGGAGCGGGTTGCTGCGGGTCTTAACAATCTGGGCAATTATGCCGGGCCAAAGCATGTCACCGTGCTGATCGAATCGCATGGAGATTTTACAAATTCCGCGGTCCTGCGCGAGGTGCTGGAAAAAGCCCGATCGCCGCATGTGGGCCTGTTGTGGGACGCGCATAACACCTTCGCTGAAGGCAATGAGGACCCGCAAGTCACGGTCAGCCAGCTCGCCAGATACATTCGCCACACTCATCTGAAAGATTCGCGACCGGAAGGGAAGCAGCGGCGCTACGTCCTGACCGGACGCGGAGATGTTCCGGTCAAGCGGCAGGTCGAGCTGCTAGCCGCCACAGGATATCGCGGGGATTACTCCTTCGAGTGGGAGAAGGCCTGGCACCCCGATATCGACGAGCCGGAGATCGCGATAGCCGATTTCGCCAGGGTGGTGCGGCAGTATCTTCACGCGTGAAAAAGATCAGTACGTTTTTCGAACTAATTTGCATTAAGAGAGGAACAAAAGATGGCAGACAACAAAATCGGACGACGTGATTTCGTCAAGCAAGCCGCGCTGGGGACCGCTGCTTTCATGCTCTATCCCCCTTCACGAGTACTGGGCGCCAACGATCGGGTCCGCGTAGGCATGATCGGAGTTGGCGGGCGCGGAACGGACCTGCTCAAGCAGGTGCTGCAAGTCCCCAACGCCGAACTGGTAGCGATCGCGGACATTTACAGCCGCCGCCGCGACGAAGCCAAGGCCCTGGCGCCCAACATCCAGACGTTGAACGATTATCGTCGGCTGCTGGACATGAAAGACATCGACGCTGTGATCGTTGCCAGCCCGCTGCACATCCACGCTCTGCACTTCGTGGACGCTCTGGCCGCAGGCAAAGATCTTTATTCGGAAAAGACCATGACCTGGTCCATTCCGGAGGCGGAAAAGTGCCTGGCTGCAGCCAAAAACTCCAACCGCGTGGTGCAGATCGGGCTGCAACACGAAAGCGACGGCTCGCTGGCAGACACCAAAAAGTGGATCGCCGACGGCATCACCGGCAAGATTACTCAAGTCGAATCGTGGATGAGCCGCAACACGCCGCACGGTAAAGGACAGTGGGTGCGCGAGGTGCCGTCGGACTGCACCGCCCAGAACGTGAACTGGGATGCGTTTCTCAACGGGCGTCCTTCGCGCCCCTTCGATGGCTTCAAGTTCATGAACTGGCGGTTGTTCTGGGAGTTTTCCGGCGGAAACATCACCGAGAACATGGTGCACCAGATCGCCTGGATCATAACCGCCCTCGACTTGGATCTTCCCACCGCAGCCTATATGTCAGGCGGCGTTTTCTCGGTGAAAGATGGGCGCGAGGTGCCGGACACGATCGTGGTCACGCTCGATTATCCCAAAGACCTGGTCGTCACCTGGCAATCCACCTTCAACAATAGCCACTATGGCCTAGGGGAGCGCCTGCTGGGCAGCGATGGGACGGTCGAGCATCTGATGGGGTCCACGGATATGGTGACCGGAAGGTCCGCATCCGGCATCCGGTATTATCCGGAGAAGATCAACCGGCCGGGAGCGCCGGCCCTCACCGGCCAGACCCCGGACCAGAACCACATGGCGAACTTCATCGACTGCGTGAAGTCGCGCAAGCAGCCGAATGCGACGGTCGAAACCGGCTATCGCTCCGCGGTCGCCGCCCACATGGCCAACATCTCCTATCGGGAGAAGCGGCGCGTTACCTTCGAAGAAGCCAAAGCGACTCCACTCAGCTTTGCCTGATTCGTCCCGCAACAAGTCCTCCGGCAGGATTCGATTTGGATGCTGCCGGAGGCATCTGTAATGCAAATTGAAGAGGCCTGCAAATGACAAGACGAACAAGCGCAATTCTCGTCGTTCTTTTCTCTCTGGCCACGTTTCTCTCTGCCCAATCATCCCAGGATCCCACAGCCATACAGCAGACGATTCTTCTTTGGGAGAATGGCGCGCCGGGAGCATTGGGCCACGAAGCCGACGATAATCCGGCGATCACGCTCTATCGGCCTGCTGGCACGAACCGGTCAGGCACGGCGGTGATCGTTGCGCCCGGTGGAGGATACGCTCACCTCGCCACCAACCATGAGGGACGCCAGGTCGCAAACTGGCTGAACGCCATGGGCATCACCGCCTTCGTCCTCCAGTACCGTCTCGGACCGCGCTATCACCATCCTATTGAACTGAACGACGCGCAGCGCGCGATAAGGCTGGTGCGCAGCCGTGCCCAGGAGTTCGGCATCTCGCCTGACCGGATTGGCATGATGGGCTTCTCGGCCGGCGGCCATCTTGCCTCTACCGCGGCCACCCACTTTGACAGCGGCAATCCGGCGGCGTCGGATGCGGCAGAGCGCGTCAGCAGCCGCCCTGACTTCCTGATCCTGGCGTACCCGGTCATCACGCTGCAAGCGCCGTATGCGCATCAGGGTTCGGTGAAGAATTTGCTGGGAGACAATCCCGATCCAAAGCTGGTGCAGGAGCTCTCCAATGAACTCCACGTCACCGCGCAGACCCCGCCCACATTTTTATTTTCCACCAGCGAAGACAAGGCGGTTCCAGCGGAGAACAGCGTGAATTTTTATCTGGCGCTGCACAAGGCCGGGGTCCCGGCGGAATTGCATATCTTCGAGAAGGGGCCGCACGGAGTAGGACTCGACCTGGGCGATCCGGTCCTGGGCGAGTGGCCAACTTTGCTGGCCAATTGGCTGCGCGGCAGAGGATTGCTGGAGAAGGGGCGCTAGAAAGAAACGGCGCACCAGGTTCGGTGCGCCGCGCAAGGGTGCTCAGATCGTCCCGCTGCTTATTTCGAGGCAGGCTTGCCGATGCGGAAGCCAATGTTGAATGAGACAGTGTCCAACTTCTGGGCCACGCTATGGTCGTATGTAAAACCCATATCCATACGCTGCCTGATCGTGGTGCTGATCCCGGTGGAGAAGCCGTTGTCCGTATCGATCCCGGTTCCGCTGGTCGAGCTGCTCTGTTTATAGTTGGTGGAGCCGGAGGTCCCGGTAGTGGGAGCGGTCCTTTTTGCAAAGAGGTGGCTGTAGAGTTTCTGCGCGCCAACCGCCAGGTTCTCGTAGCCGTCAAATTCGACGCTTACAAATTTTCCGAGCGGGGCCGATATTCCGCCTTTGAAGTGCGGCATCGCGCCCAACGTGGTATACGGACGCTTTGACAATGTGTTGATGAGCGCGTTGCTGTTGGCAATACCGACTTCCGCCATTGGCGTAAGCGGCCCGAGATCGAATTCAACATGGTTGTTGAAGTCGGCAGTCACGCGGCCGGTGCTGATGCCGGAGGAGGTGCTTCCGGTCGGGACCGTGCCGGTCACAATAGCAACGTAGCGGACCAGGGGAGTAGGGCTGGAGAACCTCAACCCCACGCGCGCATCACCCATGGCATTATTCCCGCTGGTAAGGCTGGTGGTCTGGGTGCTGCCTCCGGTCTTGCCGGTGGTGGAGGTCGTCGATGTCGTCAGCTGATTGTAGGAGAGGTAAAACGGCACTCCTACGGACATGCCAAACATTTTGTTGAAGTCAAAGCCTACGCTTTGATCGAGCACGCTCGACCAATTGGAAGCGGAGTCGTGGGTCTGTTCATAGCTGGTGTAGGAGCTGAAGCCCTCGGTCGGAATAGAGTTTTTAGTCGATATTGGTGATTGGGCCAGACACAGCGGCGCAGCTGCTACAAGCATGGAAAGCACGATATACGAAACTTTACGCATCATTTTTCTCATTCCTTCAGAACTCGAAATATTTAGGACGAGCGTCTGCCGTCGCATAATCCGAATCGCTCGGTATTGCATTATGGCGGGACGGGCGAGCAGCGGTATATATGAAAGTTACTCTCGCCAGTTACTAAAGAGTACTCACGACCAGGCACTTTCGCGCAAACGAAAATTCATACGCCAGCGCTAAAGCGCAATTATGAGGGAGCCTTGTCGTAGGCCTGAAGGCCTACGCTTCCACCCATTGCTGCACATGGCGCAGCAGAAAAGGCCAGACTTCCATAGA
>CAZONJ010000014.1:29157-48700 GCA_964581225.1 uncultured Terriglobales bacterium
GGTTAACTTAACGAAGGACCGCGACTAACCAAGGGTGCATGGACGAGTCACAGGCTTTGTGGCGATGTGCCGACCCGCTTTTGAAACTTGAAACCTGAAACTCAAAACTGTCTTGCGCAGGACACAGAGCGGTATAGAAGCTACTCGACCGTCACGGATTTTGCCAGGTTGCGGGGCTGGTCCACATCGCATCCGCGCCGGACGGCAATGTGATAGGCCAGCAACTGCAAAGGAACGACTTCGAGGATCGGCAACAGCAGCTCAGGCGCGGGTGGAACGTATAGGACTTCGTCAGCGGATTCTTCGATTTCAGTGTCGCCTTCGGTGGCGATGGCGATGACCTTGCCCGACCGCGCCGTGACTTCCTGGATATTGGAAACGGTTTTTTCGTAGCGCAGGGAAGAGCCCGGATCGTCCTTGTCCCGGGTAGCGACCACCACGACCGGAAGGTTTTCATCGATCAGCGCGTTAGGGCCATGCTTCATCTCGCCGGCGGGATATCCTTCGGCATGAATATAACTGATCTCTTTCAGCTTCAGCGCGCCTTCGAGGGCGATGGGATAATGAATGCCCCGGCCGAGAAAAAGGAAATCCGAAACGCGATGGTATCGTTTTGCCAACTCCTCGCACCGCTCATCGTGGTTGAGGATGGCTTCCAGCTTTCCCGGAAGCTTGGTCAGCTCTTGCACCAGCTTTAGCGATTGCGCATCCTCTATGGTGCCGCGCTTCTGGGCGAGAAAAAGGGCCAGGAGGAAGAGCGCCGTGAGCTGGGCGGTAAAGGCCTTGGTTGAGGCCACGCCGATCTCCGGTCCGGCATGAGTATAGATGTTGCCTGCGGCCTCGCGCGCGATCATCGCGCCAACAACGTTGCAGATGGCCAGCGTCTTCGAGCCTTTGGCTTTTGCTTCGCGCTGGGCAGCCAGGGTGTCCGCGGTCTCGCCGGATTGCGTGATGAGGATGGTGAGCGCCTCCGGGCCGGTGATGGGATCGCGGTAGCGGTATTCGCTCGCGTAGTCCACCTCGACCGGGAGGCGGGCCAGCCGCTCGATCATGAATTTGCCGGCCTGCCCAGCATGCCAGCTTGTCCCGCAAGCGGCGATATTGACTTTGCGGACTTCGCGGAACTCGGCTTCGCTGACCTCCATGTGCTCAAGGAAGATTTTTCCGGTGTCCTGCGAAACGCGGCCTAGAGTGGTATCGCGCACCGCGCGCGGCTGCTCGTAAATCTCTTTGAGCATGAAGTGCTTGAAGCCGCCCTTTTCCGCCATGATCGGGTCCCAGGTAATGTGCTGCACCTGGCGCTTGATCGGGTTTCCGTCAAAGTCGGAGAGCTGGACGCCATCGCGCGTGAGCACGGCGAGGTCGCCATCGCCCAGGAAAAACAGGTCGCGCGTGTGATACAGGACCGCGGGAATATCCGAAGCGATAAAGTATTCATTCTTCCCCAGCCCCACCACCGCCGGAGGACCATTGCGGGCGGCGACAATCTTATTGGGCTCGGTGGCGCTGATCACCGCCAGCGCGAATACCCCGGTCAACTGCTTCACCGTATTGCGGACCGCTTCTTCAAGGCTGGGAGCGTTGCCGCCAGGGGCTTTGAAGAGCGCATCTTCGATCAGGTGCGCGATGACCTCGGTGTCGGTCTCGGTAACAAACCTGTGTCCCTGCGCTGCCAGGCTCTTTTTGAGCTGGAGATAATTTTCCACGATGCCGTTATGGACGACAACCACCCTTCCCGTGCAGTCGCGATGCGGGTGCGCGTTCTCTTCCGTGGGGCGTCCGTGAGTGGCCCAGCGGGTATGGCCGATGCCGTAGCTCCCATCCAGCGGATTACTGCGGATGGCCTCTTCCAGGTTGCGCAGCTTGCCTTCGGCGCGGCGGACCTGGAGTCCATCGCCATTGCCTGCGACCGCGATGCCGGCAGAATCGTACCCGCGATATTCCAGCTTGCGCAGCCCTTCGATAATGACGGGCACGACCTGTTTCTGCCCGACGTAACCAACGATTCCACACATAATGAAGGATCCCAGTAATGAGAGTTGCAGGATTTAGCCTTGCAGTTGTCCGACCGAAAGGGTCTTTTACGCCTTATTTATTCCTCAAGGGTATAGGAGAACTCTTCGATCACAGGATTGGTAAGCACTTCGCGAGCGATGCGCTCCACCTCGGCCTGGACCTCGTGCCTGGCCATCCCGTTCTTTAAAGCCAATTCAAAGTACTTGCCCTGCCGGACGTCCTCTACGCCTTTGTAATTCATTTTCTTTAAGGCGCCATGGATGGTCTTGCCCTGGGGGTCCAGCACGGTCCGCTTGAGAGTAACGTAAACGTATGCTTTCATTGTTAAAATCCGCGAGATCGACTCATCACGGGCTCTCCTGATTATAGCGTCTTATATCTGCCAAATTGGAGCTTCTCTGCCGCACCTCGATAAGCAAAGGTGTTTGCCCTGCCAAAGCGCAAGGCGGCGATAAATCGCCTGGAGCAGCCTCGTTCCGGTTTTCTGCTCCAGAGCGGAGGTCGCGATACACTTAAACCATGACGGATTATCTAAATCTGCCGCTCGGCGAAAAAGCGCCGGAAATCGCGAACGTAGTCATCGAGATCCCGCTCGAGTCGGTGAATAAATATGAGTATGACAAAAAACTGAACGTCTTTCGCCTCGACCGCAACCTCTATTCGCCGGTGCACTTCCCGGGCGACTATGGTTTTTTCCCCAGCACGCTCAGCCTGGATGGCGACCCGCTCGATGTGCTGGTGCTGGTCGATGAGCCGAGCTTTGCCGGATGCGTGATGGAGGTGCGACCGATCGGCGTCCTCAACCTGCTCGATCAGGGCACGCCGGACGAGAAGATCCTGGCGGTGGGCAAGAACAATCCCCGATATAAGGACGTTTGGAACTACAGCGAGATCTATCCTCACATGCTGCGCGAGATCACGCACTTTTTCGCCATCTATAAAGATCTTGAAGGCAAGCGGGTCGAGACCAAAGGATGGGAAGACGCAAGGCACGCCCGCTCCGCCATAATGGAAAGCCAAAAACGCTTCCAGGAAGCGGCAAAAAAGGTGCAGGGCAGCGCCGGATAAATTTCCGCGGGAAGATGAAGACCTTACTGCTCAACTCCGCAAAGGGTGAAGCCGCACGCTCGCAGTTTCGCGCCGCTCTGCTGGAATGGTACGACGCGAACCAGCGCAGCCTGCCCTGGCGGCGCACCCGCCAGCCCTTCCGCATATGGGTCTCCGAGATCATGCTGCAGCAAACGCGGGTTGCGGCGGTCCTGCTGCATTACAAAAAATTTCTCCGGCAATTTCCCACGGTGCAGGCGCTGGCGCGGGCAGGGGAGCAACAAGTGCTCGCCGCCTGGAGCGGCCTGGGATATTATCGGCGGGCGCGCATGTTGCATCGCGCCGCCAAAGAGGTCGTGGAAAATCGCCAGGGACGCATTCCTGGCACGAGCCAGGAACTCCAATCTCTGCCCGGCATTGGACGCTACACCGCAGCCGCCATTGCCAGCATCGCCTTTGGCCAGCCCGAAGCGGTAGTGGATGGCAACGTAGAGCGCGTGCTCTCCCGCATTGCGGGAAAACAGCTTGCCGCCAAGTCCCATTGGGAATGCGCACAGCAATTGATGGAGCGCTCTCGCCCCGGAGATTTTAACCAGGCAATGATGGAGCTGGGAGCGACCATTTGCCTGCCGCAAGCGCCATTGTGCAAACGCTGTCCCGTGACCGGCTACTGCCAGAGCCGGGGCAATCTCCGGACAAAGAAAACGAAAAGCCGGCAGCAATCATCGACGCGGCAGCTCATGCTGGCGCGAAGAAAAAACTCGATTTTGTTGCAGCAGCGCTCTCAAGAGGAATCTGTGATGCCAGGGATGTGGGACCTGCCCGAGCATCATGGCCCGCAAGCCTCGCCGGTGTTGAAGGTGCGGCACTCCATCATGAATACCTGCTACGAGGTGCGCGTCTTTGCCCATAGGCCGGAAAATTCAGCACTCGAAGGCAAGTGGGTCGCGCTCTCCCGGCTGGATCGAATACCGCTTACCGGGACTACGCGCAAGGTTTTGCGCAAGCTGGGATTGCTTGACTAGAATAAAAGTTGCGCCGCAGTTCCACTGCCCGGGCAACCGGGCCATTGCTGTGGGAATAACAACCAGGAGTATGTCATGGAAGCATTGAAGCCGGGGACCAGGGCCCCGGATATTGCGCTCACAAGCGCCAACGGTAAATCATTCATCCTTTCTAACGTTCTGGAGCGGGGGCCGGCTGTGCTGGCGTTCTTCAAAGTCTCCTGTCCAACCTGCCAATATGCGTTTCCGTACCTGGAGCGCCTCTTCCAGGCGCATAAGACGGAAGCAATGACCATCGTGGGCATCTCGCAGGACGATCTGGAGAGCACCAGGCGATTTATGAAGCAGTATGGCGTCACCTTCCCGGTATTGCTCGACGACCCTGGACAGTATCGCGCCTCGAACGATTACGGGCTTACCAATGTCCCTACGGTCTTCCTGATCTCTCGCAAAGGCGAGATTGAACTAACCAGCGTAGGCTGGGCGCGCGGAGAGATGGAAGAGTTGAATTCGCGGCTTGCCATGATGTCGCCGGAGCAAAATGTTGTTCCCATCTTCAGGGCCGGGGAGCAAGTCGTGGAGTACAAAGCTGCTTGAGGGTCCAAGAACTGATCCGCAGGTCGCGGATATAAGGAAAAAGGAGTTTCGATGCGGAAAACGGCGTATTACGCGTGCGCGTTTCTATGTTTATTCGGCTATATCCTGTTTGCACAACAGAGCAATCGCGCCAGCGGGTCCTCTTCGGCAAACAGTCCCACTGCCGCGCCGCAAATTCCCGGGATGCCAGCCGGCGCGGAGAGCGCGATGGCCAGCATCGATCCGGAGCGCATCCGCGCGCATGTGCGCTTCCTCTCCCACGACTTGCTGGAGGGGCGCGGCACCGGGCAGCGTGGCGGGGACATCGCCGCCGAGTACATCGGGACGCAATTCGCGCTTGATGGTTTGCAGCCCGCCGGGGACGGCGGAAGCTATATGCAGAAGGTCCCGATGGTGGGCATTACCACCGGTCCGCAGCAGACCACCTTCGCCTTGGCTCCCGCCAACGCGCCTGCCATGGAGCTCAAATATAAAGACGACTACGTCACCAATAACGAGACCCAGTCGCAGACTGCCGATATCAACGCCCCCATCGTCTTTGTCGGATACGGCATCGAGGCCCCGGAATATAACTGGAACGATTTTAAGGGCATGGATGTAAAGGGCAAGGTGCTGCTCATGTTTGTGAATGAGCCGCCATCCAAAGACCCGAAATTTTTCAAAGGTCCGGCCCTCACTTATTATGGCCGCTGGACCTATAAATATGAGGAAGCAGCGCGCAAGGGCGCAGTAGGTGCGTTGCTCATCCATCGCAGCGATATTGCCAGCTACGGCTGGGACGTAGTCCGCAATTCAAACTCCGGCGAAAAGTCCTACCTGCGCGAGAATAATGCGCCCAAGTTGCAGGCTGCCTCGTGGATCCAATGGGAGGTAGCAAAGAAGCTGCTGGCTGACTCCGGACAGGACATTGATAAGCTCTTTGCGGCGGCAGGCGCCCGGGATTTTCATCCGATTCCATTGAATGCGAAGCTGCGGGCGCACATTGTGAGCACGGTGCGGCCCTTTGAATCCAACAATGTGCTGGCAGTGCTTCCGGGTTCCGATCCCGCCTTGAAAAACCAGGCAGTAGTTTATTCGGCGCATTATGACCATCTGGGGATCCGGCGCGATGCCCCGGGCGACAACATCTACAATGGCGCAGCCGACAATGCGACCGGATGCGGGATCCTGCTGGAGCTGGCGCGCGCCTATAGCGCGGCCTCCGTCAAGCCCAAGCGCTCCGTCCTGTTTGCCTCAGTGACCGCGGAGGAGCAAGGGCTGCTCGGCTCCGAGTACCTTGGCCTGCATCCGCCGATGAAAGCCGGCGACCTTACCCTGGACCTGAATTTCGACGATATCCCGCCCATCGGCGATCCGGAAGAGGTGGAGGTCAGCGGCGCGGAGCGTACCTCTTTTTATCCCATGGTGGAGGAGATCGCGAGGGATTTTCGCATGGAGATCCGGCCCGACTCCCGCCCGGAAGCGGGGCATTATTACCGCTCCGACCACTTCAGCATGGCCCGCGTCGGTGTCCCCGCATTTTCCATCAATGAAGGAATGAAGTATGCCGGGCATCCCGCCGAGTGGGGCGAGCAGCAGGCCAGGGACTACGTCGAGCACCGCTATCACCAGCCCTCCGACGAGTACCGCCCCTCCATGGACTTTACCGGGGACGCAAAGGTGGCCCGCTTCGGCTTTGCCCTGGGATGGAATGCGGCCACCCGGCAAGAGCTGGTGCAATGGCAGCCTGGGGACGAGTTTGAGGCTGCCCGCAAGAAGAGCGAATCGGGGGACTAGCTTTAATTTGCTGCACAAAATTCAAGCCCGGCGGCATTTACTTTAGTAAGCAGGTAAGGCGTAAACCCTCTGTTTCCGGCTGGCCGGGCTGCTATAGACTGGGCCAATACTCAATCCCAAACTCTGGGATTAGGAATACTGAAGCTACAGGATTCCATTGGCCTTTTCCTTCTTACAACGCGGAAATCTGGCGAGCCATGCCCGTGACTTGACCCTTGAGTCCTACCAGCCTGCCATTCAGCTTGAGGGCCTGGTAATCGGAGTGGACAACGTCCGCACCGACGTATTCCTGAGCCCCCGGTTCTGCGAAATCACCCGCCAGCATATCTCCCGCTTAATCAGCAAGTACGGCTCGGTGGAAGACCTGAACGTGGACGATCCCATGTCGCGCGCTTCCGGACCGGGGGCCAGGCTCATTGCGCCTGCGCGCCTGGGTTTTCTGAGCAAGCCGCCCGAGCCCGCCGAATTCAAAAAGGCCCTGCTGGACTTGCATGCTGTCGCCGTCAATCGGGCCAAGTCGGAGGGCAATATCTCAATGGACCTGCTGGCCCGCCTCGCCATCCTGAAATTTCAGCGTAGCGAGATGCTGGCCCAATTTGCCCAGGTGCTGGAGCGCTGCCGCTCCAGGATTAAAAGTTACGATGGCCCGCGCCAGCTCAATCCCGCCAAGGCGGTGGAGATGCGGGAGCGCTTTGCCCGCTTCCAGATCGGCAAAAAAACCGTCCTGCGCCGCACCGGGCAGGACCTTTTTGCCACCATGCGGGAGATTGAAAAGGAATCGCTGGCCCGTTTGCGCCGCTCGCTTTTCGGCGATGCCGCGGCCGCGACTTATGAATTGTTCATCAACCGCCTGCTCTATACCGAAGATGGACATGATGATTACCTGAATGCCGAGCATTACGTGATGCTGGGCATCTACGATCGCGATCCGGACCGCTTTGAGACCATGCTCGAGATTGCCATGACCTTCCTGAAATCGCTGGGTCTTGCGCAAATGAGCGGGGACGATTCGGCCACGGACGCGCTGCTGAGCCATCCGGAAAATGCCCAGGAGCTGGTAGGCGGCGGAATGCCGAACGAGAGCATTCCCAAAGGCAAGTCGCAGCGCGCGCTGCTCAATGGCTGGATTGAATTGCTGGAGCGCGAAAATGTGATGGACCACGTGATCGCCTCCTATGAAGCGGTGCCTCTGCTGGGCCAGTACTCTCCGCCTATTAATCCTCAGCAGCTCAAGAATGCGTTGATCTCGCGCATCGAGAGCAAACGAGTAGAGACCCTGCTGCAGGAGCATGGGAAACTATCGTCCGACTCTCTGGATGCCGCAATCAAGCGCGTCGAAAACTGCAAGGGAGCGGAGCGGTCGAAGATCGCCGGCCGTTTCCTGACCGACTTCATGCGCTATCACCGCGACCTGCGCCGCATGGAAACCATCGTGGGCGCCATGGAAAGCGTCAACGTGATTGCCACCGAGAAGCTGCGCGAGCTCTCGTCCATCAACAGCACGCTCTATGAATTTCTGCTTCTGGAGGAGCAGAAACCGGCCGAAGAGAAGGTCATTCATCACATCATCCTCAAGGCCGATGTCCGCGATTCAACCACTCTGACGCGCACGCTGTCGGAGCGCGGCCTGAATCCGGCCTCCTATTTCAGCCTGAATTTCTATACGCCGATCAATAAGCTGCTGCCCAAGTACCAGGCCCATAAAGTCTTTATTGAAGGCGATGCCGTGATCCTGGCGCTCTTCGAGCGCGAGGGAGAGCCCGGATTCGGAGTGGCCCGGACCTGCGTGCTGGCCAAAGAGATGATCCAGATCGTCCAGGCCTACAATGAGCAGTCGCTCAAGGCGGGGCTTCCCAAGCTGGAGTTGGGGCTGGGAATCTCCTATCAGGATTCGGCGCCGCTGTATCTGATGGACGGCAGTTCGCGCATCATGATCTCCAAGGCGCTCAATGAGAGCGACCGCCTCTCCTCCTGCACCAAAGGCGCGCGCAAGTATATGGACGGCAAGCAGACGCCATTGAACGTTTTTTGCATTCAGACCGTCGAAGATAAAGATACCGGCGGCATGCCCGATGAATTTCTGGTGCGCTACAACATTGGCGGCATACACATGAGCCTCGATGCCTTTGAAAAGCTGAAGACGGAAATCTCGCTGAAGCAGCATGAAATATTTCTGCCGACAATCTGGAACGAGCAGGAAAAAGTAAGCCTCTACAGCGGTATGGTGCCTGTGGGTTCGGAATCCTTCCATCAACTGGTGGTCCGCGAGGGCAGAATTCCTCATGTGGACGCGGCCAGCCTCAAGGTCAAGGGCTGGACCGAGCGCCGCTATTATGAAGTTTGCGTGAATGCGGAAATATATACGTTGCTGGAGCGCAGGGCGGGCAAGGTCGCAGGGGCCTAGAGCTATTTCTAGCTTTCCCATTCAGGTGCTTGTATCCTCAGGAGCGAGCATGAATCTGCAAAGCCGATTGTCCGTACTGTTGCTGGTCTGGTGCGCGCTGCTGCTTCCTCTCTGCGCCGGCCAGACTAAGTCCCACGCTAAATCGAAGAAGAAGCCAAAGCAGGCTGCGCCTAGCGCCGCGCAAAACCTGCCAAAAGAAGATTACTCCGGCATGTACAGCTTTCTCAAAGAAGGCGAGTTCGTGCAGATCACGATCGATGAAGGCCAGCTCTCCGGCTTCGTCTCGCGCCTTGGCGACATGGAAAGCGACCGCGGCCTTTTTCTCGACCAGTTTTTCGATAAAGCGACAATCAAGGATAACCAGATCAGCTTTACCACCAAGCCCGTTCATGGCATCTGGCATGAGTTTCAGGGCCAGATAGACCGGGGGCCGGCAAAAACAAAAAAGGAAGAAGGCTATTGGCTGCTGAATGGAAACCTGAAAGAAAACCGGACGGACGCCGATGGAAAGGTCTCTTCGCGCACCCGCGAGGTGAGCTTCAAGTCATTCCCCGAAGACGATGAGACGGGCGATGAGGAAGAGTCCCCTCCGGAGCGGAAGAAATAATCTTGTCCACTGGTTTGTTCAAATCGCTTTTCGATGATCGCTTTTAAATATTTCGTCATCCTGAGCGCCGCGCGAAGCGAGCTTGCGAGCCAAGCGCAAGCCGAAGGACCCCGAGAATGCTCATCGATAAATGCCGCCTCAAGCCTTTCAGCGAAGACACAAGCGTCTAATAGCTGGATTTTGGCGGTCGCGTGTAATCTGTGCTTCCGAATTTATCTCCAGTATTGCCCGGCTGGCCCTGACGTTCCCCCGGCTTCGATCCTGCAAGCGATGGGCTGGTTTCGGCCCCGGTTTGAGTGCTGGAACCGGGAGCACTGATCTTTGCGCCCTCTGTCCCGGTGGCTTTTCTCTCTTCGGGATATTCGTCCCAACCGGCGCTGGCCGGCCCCTTTTCGCCATAGGAGCCACGCTGACGCTCGGACGCCTGGGCGGTATTTTCCACGGCATTCTTAAAGTCACGCAGCGCCAGTTCGATCTGACTCTCCAGGTGATCGGTAAGAGGAGAGAGCAGACGCCCGAAGCGGCCCAGCGGAGGAGCGTAGTTCATGGCGACGTGCACCAGCGTGTCGTTCCCCAACTTGGCAAAATTGATTCGCCCGCTGTGCTTTGGCCCGGAGACGGACTTCCATCCAATCGCCTCATTGGGAATGAGTTGAGTAATCTCTGCATCGAAGGAAAATTCTTTGCCATCGATGACCACCAGCCATGTAGAGCGCACATCACTGGCGTCCACGCGCCGCACAGTCTTAAGCCAACGCGGGAGCTGCTCGAAATCCGACCAGGCGGCAAATACCTCTTCCACCGGTTTGCCGATCTGCACGCTCTTTTCCAGGCGAAGAATGTGTGAGTTGTAGCTGGAGCGATTGCTGATCGCAACCCATACGCCTATTCCCGTTGCTGCGCCTGCGAGGGCGCCTACTCCAAAGCCGTTCCAGAAACTTTCGTTGCGCTGCATGTCTTCTCCTTTGTGGGTCAGTTGGATCCAGCAGATTGAAAGGCGCAGGTCTTCCTTAGTTGGAACAGAGGCAGGCGGATGAGGTTGCCATTGTCGCCGGCAAACTGTTGCGGTCAGTCGTCGGCGCTGACCAGCCGGTCGGTGGCGAGCTTCGCCCCGTTCACTTCCTGGTCCTTATATTGCAGCTGGTAGAGGCGCCAGTAGATTCCGTGCTGGGCCAGCAGTTGCTGGTGGGAGCCGATCTCGCGCAATTGGCCTTTGTGCATCA
Source organism: uncultured Terriglobales bacterium (assembly GCA_964581225.1). Lineage (GTDB taxonomy): Bacteria > Acidobacteriota > Terriglobia > Terriglobales > Acidobacteriaceae > CAYTQA01. Next base: position 39,832 of record CAZONJ010000014.1, read on the forward strand.
CGATAATCTTGTCGGCGCGTTGGATGGTGGAGAGCCGGTGCGCGATGATGACCGAGGTGCGCCCTTCCACCATGCGGGTGAGCGCCTCGCGAACGCGTAATTCCGTTTCCGTGTCTACGCTGGATGTGGCCTCATCGAGGATGAGGATCCTGGGCTTGTGCGCCAGGGCGCGGGCGAATGAGATGAGCTGCTTCTGTCCGGTGGAAAAGGTGCTGCCACGCTCCTGCACCGGCTCCTGAAACTGCTGGGGCAACCCGCGAATGAAATCGGCGATGTTCACTTCTTCCGCGGCCCGCTCCACATCTTCTCTCGTCACTGTGGGCGTCCCCAGGCGAATATTGTTTTCAATGGTGCCAGAGAAGAGAAAAGGGTCCTGCAGGACGACCCCAAAGCGGCGGCGCAGATCCTGCAGCTCCATTTCGCGGACATCCACGCCATCGATTTTGATCGAGCCGCGCTGGATATCGTAGAAGCGCAGCAGGAGCGAGGTGATGGTGGTCTTGCCGGCGCCGGTGTGCCCGACGATGGCGACGGTCTCGCCCGGCTCAATCGAGAAGGAGACGTCGCGCAGGATCCAATCCCACTCTTCACGATGCGCCGCCTGATGACCGGCGCGATTGGCGTGCTGCTCCTCCGGCTTTTCCTGCGGAAGCCGCTTATATGCAAACCAGACATTCTCGAAGACGATCCGCCCGAGCGCCTCCGCCCGCGCCGGACGCTCCGGGGTGAGGACCTCAACTTGCGTATCGAGCAGCTTGAAGACGCGCTCGCTCGAGGCCATCGCCGATTGCAGGATGTTGTATTTTTCACTCAAATCCTGAATGGGCCGGAAGAAGCGCTGCGCGTATTGGATGAACGCCACCACGATCCCAAGCGAGACTGTGCCTCGCACCATCTGCCCACCGCCGAACCAGATTACAGAGGCGATCGCTATCGCCGACAGAAGTTCGACCACCGGATAATAAATTGCATGGGCCAGAATGGCGTCTTTGTATGCCTCCATGTGCTGCTCATTCACTTCTTCAAACTTCTTGTAAGCGCGCTCCTCGCGGTTGAAGAGCTGGAGCACGGTCATTCCGGTAAGGTGCTCCTGCAGGTGCGCATTGATTCGGGCAATCGCGACGCGAATGCGGCGGTAAGACTCGCGCACTTTCTTGCGGAAGATCATGGTCGCCCAGAAGATCAGCGGCAGAACAGAAAAAGTAATGAGCGCCAGCCACCACTTCATCCGCAGCATGATCACGACAATGCCGGCCAGGACAAAAATGTCTTCGAAGATCGAGACCACCCCGGCGGTAAACATTTCATTGAGCGCGTCTACATCGCTGGTCACGCGGGTCACCAGCCGTCCGACAGGATTTTTATCGTAAAAGCCCATGTGGAGCCGTTGCAGATGACGGAAGATCTGGCTGCGCAGGTCGAACATGGCCTTTTGGCCGGTCCACTGCATCAGGTAGGTCTGGACAAATTCAAAGAGGAAGCTGAGTACCAGCAACGCCACATAAATCGCCGCAATCTGGGCGATCCCCACCAGAGGCTGCGAGCTGAGCCATGGATCCAGGACCGATTTGCGCGCGCCGCCCGCACTCGCGCTGGCCATATATTTGTCTACGGCGGTGCGGGTGAGGTACGGGCCTACCACGTCGGCGCCGGCCTTGAGGATAATGGCGACCAAAGCGGTGACAACCTGCCATTTATAAGGATGAAGGTAGGAGAGCAGCCGCTTCATCAGCCGGCTGTCATATGCCTTTCCCAGTACCTCTTCTTCGTGCTGTTGATCGGCCATTCAGGTCTCTACATCGATTTTAGACGGTAGGACGCTCTTCAGGATGCAAATATCGGGCGAGGCCCCTGCATATCCTTAATACACTAGAGGACCACTGCCGGCGCCTTGGATTGGCTGTGGATCCGCGCCAGCATGGGACGCATCACTAAAACGATGGCGATCATGGCGACGGAAAAGGCGGGCAATAGCAGCAAGGCATTCCCCAGGCCCTCACGGCCGCTAGCGATCCATCCAATCAGGCGCGAGCTTACCGCCAATCCGATCCAGCCGGAGGTGATGACGATCCCCATGCAGGTGGCGGTCATATAGGGGAAGGCATCGCCTGCTATTGCCATCGAGCTCGGGTAAATCGGTCCCATGGCTAGGCCGGCGCAAAAGACGCTCACCGCTGCACCCGCCGGGCTGCCGGTATGGAGCGTCCAGTAGGTGGTGATTGCCATCAGCGCGGAGCAGGCGAGGCTCAGCGAGACGGCAGAGTACCTCCGCAGGACACGCGAGCCGATCAGCCGCCCCAATAAGATTCCTGAGCCGAATCCAAGGGCAAGAATATTCAGGGCGCGATGCTCCGGGACGCCTCGGGTAACCAGGTATTTTGCCAGCCAGTTCCAGAAGCCCACTTCACACGAAACATAGAGAAAGACGAACAGCGACAGGATGAAGAGCAGGGGCTTTCCCTTGAGCCGCACAATTTCCGAGGGCCTGAAGCCATCGCCCGAAGCGGGCACCGGCATGGGAGTTGTGGCTTGGACAACCAGCGCAACGACCGTCATCGCTGCCACGATATAAGTCAGGAGAATTACATTTCCTTCAAAAAGATTGGCGGCGATGAAAGGCGTGAGCAGGCCCCCAAATCCGAAGAAGACGTGGGCAAAGTTCAGCATCGAAGCCCGCTTGTCTTCGCCCACATCGCTCACCAGGTTATTAGAAGCGGTCACGATAGTGCCGCCTCCCAGTCCCAGCAGGAACATGCATATCATGATCGTGCCTGCGCCGGTGGAGTTGGGCAGCCCCACAAGCGAGATCACGATCAGGGCCATTCCGATCACGAAGCCGGTCTTTTTCCCTTTATTGTCGATCAGAGGCCCGGTAGCGATCGAAGCCAGCATCAGTCCAACCGCCTGCAGCGCAGCGATGCTGCCGTTCTGCTCCGGCGTGAGATGAAAACGGGCCGAGAGTTCGGGCAATAGCGTCCCCAGCATGGATGCGATCGTTCCATAGACAAAAAGACCAAAGATGGCGGCAACCATCAGACGGGTGCTCGAAATTTTCGCCATACCTTCCTCAGATCGATTTCAGTACGAAGCGGGACCAAACGCGGAACAAGTCCATCTTAACTTACAGAGCGCGTAGCCAATTCGAGGGCTTCGTTCACCGTCCATCTGGGGATCGCGCCTGGCCTGCTCGCGACCAGGGCCCCAACGCGATTGGCGAAATCGGCAATCTGCGGCGGGCTCCATCCACTGGCCCAGCCATGAACGAAGGCGGCGGCGAAAGAGTCGCCTGCGCCCACCGTGTCCGCCACTTTCATCGGGTAGCCGGGACTGATGAGAAATTCATCGTGGATGAGCAGAGCGCATCCCTGGGCTCCGCGGGTGACGCAGACTGCCTCCAGGCCAAAATCCCGGGCATTGCTGCGGCAAAACTCCTCCAGCGAAACGCGCTTCTGTCCCAGCATCTCCGTTACCCGCAGCACTTCATCTTCATTCAGCTTTACGATGGTCGCTTTGGACATGCACTCGCGCACCAGCGCGGGGGTATACGAGTTTACCCGCAGGTTTACGTCATAAAAGCGGTGCGCGCCAGCGGCCAACTCCAGCAGTTGCATGGTCAATTTTTGCGCGGTGGGACTGGTCTGCTGCAACGTTCCGTAGTAAATCCAATCGGGAGCAGGATGGAAGAGCGCATCCATCTGGGACTTGTCGAGCCGGGGAAAATCGTAGGCCGCCAGGCGATGGATCACAAAAGCCGGCTGGCCGGTGCTGTCCAGGGTCACAGTCACCAGCCCGGTAGGCTGGTCCTTCACGCGCGTGACATAGCTGGTCGAGAGCCCGATTTCAGCCATGCGCTCCAGCACCCGCTGGCCGCGAAGGTCGGTCCCGACCGCGCTGATAAAACAGACATCATGGCCCAGATTCTTGCAATGGGCAGCGAAGTTAAAAGGAGCGCCGCCCAGGTGCTCAGTTTCCCCGATGACGTCCCATAAAACTTCGCCAATGCTGATGATTTTCATAAGACGCGCTTCCTGAAGAGACGATTCGGGTTAATGAGCGCCTGGCCGCCTGCCCGCGTCGGGGACGCTGCCCGAAGCTGCATTTGCTCTTTCCGCATGGATGGCCCGTGTGCCGCGCCGGCCCAGAAGAAGCATGATTCCGCCGAATACCAGCATCACCACTCCCCACCATAAATTGATGTTGATATTCAACGAGCGTTGATAAAGGGCCCGGTTGCTGAACGCGCCAAACAGAAGCAGCAGGAACCCAAAGCAGGAAAATAACAAGCCAATCGGTAAACGTATATCCAGTCCCATTGCCGTCTCCTTACATGAAAATGATGTTCAGCAGCGCGGTCGCCGCCAGCACGATCACGGCCAGCACCGCCGGCCGCTTGTACCAGGGCAGAGGCTCTTTTTTAGGTCTCTCCGTCAGCGAGTACACCAGGCCGACCAGCTTGCTCTCTTCGGCTGGCCGCGTGATCAGGCTTACTAAAATCGTGACCAGGAAGCATGTAGTCCAGGCGAAGATCGCGGTCCAGAAATTTTGCGCCATCTCGCTGGGATAGGTGTGAATATTGGCCAGCCATCCGCCTTTCACTCCGGGCACAGCGCCACTCGGCAGGGTCAATCCATGATGCAGGGCGGCGGCGCAGGTTCCGGCAAGCAATCCGGTAAAAGCGCCGTGGCCGGTGGTCCGCTTCCAGAACATGCCCAGCAGGAATGTGGCAAAGAGCGGCGCGTTTACAAATGCAAAGACAAGCTGCAGCATGTCCATGATGTTGTTGAAGCGTGTGGCCATATACGCCGCCGCTACGGACAACGCAATGCCGAAGACGGTGGCCATGCGTCCCATCCAAAGATAATGCTCGTCGGTGGCTTTGGGGTTGATATACGACTGATAGATGTCGTAGGTCCAGACGGTATTGAAGGCGGTAACATTTCCCGCCATGCCGGACATGAAGCTCGCCAGCAGCGCGGTCAATCCCAGCCCCAGGATGCCGGTCGGGAAGTAATGCAGCAGCATGTTGGGGATCGCCAGATCATAGTCGAGTTGCGGCACGCCGTTTTTATCCACCACCGGAAGCCCGGTGCTCAGATCGACCTTGGCAGGGATCAGCCCCTGGCCTACGGTGACCGGCATGTGGGCAGTCTGCGCGCTGGCAACCACCGCAGGCGTCTGGGTGGGAAGCGCAATTGCGATCAGGCCGGGCAGGATCACTAACACCGGGAAAAGCATTTTGGGAAAGGCCGCGATCAGCGGAGTGCGCCGGGCCGAGCTCATCGAATCGGCAGCCATAGCGCGTTGCACTACCAGGAAATCGGTGCACCAGTAGCCGAATGAAAGAACGAACCCCAATCCCATGGTCAGGCCAAACCATTCCACCCCCAGTCGATTGGTATGCGCGCTTCCCATGCCCGCCCAGGAATGCGTATAGCTGGGACCCAGCGTCGTCTTTATCCCTTCCCATCCGCCGACGTTTTTCAATCCCAGCCAGACCAGCGGCAGGAAGCCGGCAACGATCAGGAAGAATTGCAGCACTTCGTTATAGATCGCGCTGGTCAGCCCTCCCAGCAGAATATAGACGAGGACCACCACCGCGGAAACGATGATCCCTGCGTGAAAGATCCATGACAGCGGAAGGCCCATGCGCTGAAAAGGAGTGTCGAAGACGTGGAGCGTCTGGATCAGCTTGGCCATCGCGTACATCGAGATGCCCGATGAAAAAACCGTCATGGTGGCAAACGATACCGCGTTCAGGCCACGGGTCTTCTCGTCAAAGCGCAGGCGCAGGTATTCAGGGACGGAGCGGGCCCGCGATCCGTAATAGAAGGGCATCATAAAGACGCCGACGAAGACCATGGCAGGTATGGCGCCGATCCAATAAAAATGGCTGGTGGAGATGCCGTATTTGGCCCCCGAGGCCGCCATCCCGATTACTTCCTGCGCCCCCAGATTGGCGGAGATAAAGGCCAATCCGCATACCCATGCGGGGATAGAGCGTCCGGCAAGAAAGAAATCCGTGCTAGTCCGCATATAGCGTTTCAGGGCCACGCCGATGCCCAGCACAAAGGCGAAATATACCGCCATGATGATCCAGTCGATCGCAGTCAGCATGTATTGGCAGCTCCCAGTTAAGTCGTTCGATACTGTACCTGAATAAGCGAAAAAAAGTAAACGGATTCAGCAGGGCAGTGCTTGGTTAAGCAAATGGAGCGACCGATAAATGCCGCTTCAGGTTTTTCACCGCGCACTACTTGCGCGGATTCAGCTTCTTCTTCGCGGTAATGCCTTTGCCTTCGGTAATCGTGACGATCTGGTCTGCGGCGATATTGCCAATCGTCTCCTTTTGTCCGCTCGGCCACGCCACTTCCAGCGAATCGGCCTGGGTGGATGGGCCTAAGCCAAAAGTAAGCACCAGTTCACTCTGGGAAAGATAGCTGGAGCCGCTGCGCAACATCTGCGTTTGTCTTCCGCCGGCAGAGGCAAGATGCACGACCGTCCCGATGCCATCGCGATTGGATCGCGTGCCCACCAGCTTGATGCGCAGGCTATGATTGCCCGGATTCTCGTTGCGAAAGAGCACCGGCGAACCGCCGTTGGTTGCGATCAGGAGATCAAGATCGCCATCATTATCGATATCGGCGTAAGCGGCTCCTCGGGCGACGCGCGGCTGGTTGAATGCTGTACCCATCGAGGCGGTTACATCGGTAAATTTGCCCGCGCCCAGATTGCGGAACAAATGCGGAGGCTCGGCATAGCGGACCCGGCGCTGAATTTTTTCGATCTGGTCTTCGATGTGGCCATCGGCGACCAGAATGTCGGGCCAGCCATCCAGATCGTAATCGAAGAAGAAGCAGCCAAAGCCCAGGGTGAGCAGCGTGGCCCGTCCTACCTCCGATCGCGGCGCCTCATCGACGAATAATCCGTTTCCTTCGTTGTGATAGAGCGAGATCATCTGGTTGGCGAAGTTGGTGATGATAATGCTGGGATGTCCGGAGCGATCATAATCGGCGGCATCCACTCCCATGCCGGCGCGGGCGGTACCCTCTTCGCTGTATCCGATGCCGGCGGCGATGCCGCTCTCCACGAAGCGCTGACCTTTCATGTTGGCATAGAGCTTGTTGGGCTGGGTATCGTTGGCCAGAAGAATGTCGGGCCAGCCATCGTCGTTGTAATCCAGAATGGCGATGCCTAAGGTCTTGGAGCTCGGATCTTTGAGCCCGACTTTTTCCGTGACATCTTCGAATTTCCCATTGCCCTGGTTGTGCCACATGCGCACCGAAGCGCCTTTGTAGGATTCCGGGGTGCAATAGGATTTGTGGACCCCATCCAGCGTGCAGAACAGGTCGGTCTTCGGGGACCACTGCACATAATTGCCGACGATCAGGTCAAGCTGGCCGTCCCGGTCGTAATCCACCCAGGCCGCGCCGGTGCTCAGCTCCTGGATCCCGCCCAGCCCCGCCGATTGGGTGACATCGGTAAAGGTCCCGTTGCCATTGTTGTGGAAAAGGTGGCTTTGTCCAACGGCTGAGATGAAAATATCTTCGTATCCATCGTTATCGTAATCGCCCACTGCCGCGCCCATGCCGAACATGCTCACCGCCAGGCCGGCACGGCGGGTCACATCGGTAAAGGTCCCATCGTGATTATTGTGATAGAGCCTGGGAGTGGAGTTCGGGCCGGGAGCGCCGGTCAGGCTCTCCCCATTCACCAGCAGGATGTCCTGCCATCCATCGTTGTCATAGTCGATGAAGGCCACTCCTGGCCCCAGCGTCTCCGGCAGATACTTCTTCCCGCTTACGCCGTTGTTATGGACAAAATGGATCCCGGCCGCGCGGGTGATGTCCTGAAATTTAATTGCCGGGGCTTGCGGCTCCGCCCCATATAAAGACGATAAGAGAAATGCCAGCGAGACGGCGATCTGTAAAATTTTCATTCCGGTAGTTTTTAAAACAAGTTCCCATTGTAGGTTAAGTCTCCAAATTAGATTACGGCATTCCCCGGGCCGCCGATTGCGCGCGCTTCTTCATCGCTGCGGATTTACCTGAAGATGGGACAAGCGGAAGACTCTCATGCTCATGGATCGCCTGGCGTTCGTTGTTGTCTTCAGGGTGCTTTATGCGATAGGAGCCGGTAAGCGCCTGCGCCGCTTCGTCCGCCTTGAAGCGCAGATAGCGCTGCTGGTACTCTCCCGCGCGCTCCGCTTGCCCTAATCCGCTGTAACAGAGCATCAGGTTGTAATTTGCCTGAAGGTCTTCCGGATCGATGGAGAGGACCTTATTGAACTCAGTCACCGCATCATTGTAGTTGCGTTTCAGGAAGTAGAGCCTTCCCAGATCGTTCCGCACCACGCGGTCTTTAGGATATTGCGCGACCACTAGCTGCAGATGACGGATGGCGTCATCGTAATTGCCTTCCGAACGCAGCACGCGGGCATAAAAATAGTGAGTGCGGGCAAGCTCCGGCTGAAGGGCAAGCGCCTTTTCCAGCACCGCTTTGGCCTCCTGCATCTCGCCTTCCTGGATCAACGCGCGCGCTACGTTGACGTAACCATCGGCGCGCTTGGGATCCAGTTCCGCGACTTTGTAGAAGGCGGTCTCGGCGGCCTTCAGATCGCCCTGCAAAAGCAAGCCTATGCCGTAGTCGTTCCAGCGCTCCCAATCGGCGGGATTGAACTCGATCTTGGGTGCCGCTTGCGGCGTCTTCCTGTCAACGATGGGCAGCGTGATCGCGCTTTGGGCGAGCGTCACGATGGGTGGAGAAGGAATAGTTTTGATTTTCCCGGAGATCTTCGAAGGATCGGCAATGAAGTTCCAGTTGCGATCGTCATAATCTATATCGACCGCCTGCGGCCCCTTCGGATCGGGGA
>CAZONJ010000015.1:0-48567 GCA_964581225.1 uncultured Terriglobales bacterium
CAAAAGCCTGGCAGACAAGAATTGTGACCAACAAAGCTACGGGCGTAAACAGGCCGTGAATTCGCACTCAGGTTCTCCTTGGCGCAATACGCAAGCAACGTGGCGATTTCAGCCACCTTGAATTGTGGCCGCTTGCGGCAAAAAAGAATTGTAAATGAGAGATGAAAACCGGGCTGGCGAAAAACCGGTTTGCGGGAGCATAATTATTGCCGGATTTTCTCAGCTGTTGTTTTGAGCTTGGAAAGGAGTATTTATGAGCAGCGCAAAGGCAATCCCGGAAGGGATGCACACCATTACACCTCAACTTGTAGTCCATAACGCGAGCAAGGCCATAGAATTTTATAAAGAGGCGCTCGGCGCAGAAGAGCTGCATCGCGCTCTTACTCCGGATGGCCGGGTCATGCACTCTCAAATCAGGATCGGCGACTCTCCCCTCTTCATCACCGACGAGTTTCCCGAGATGGGCGGGCCGGCGGCCCCTGAGCCGGGACGCTCCCCGGTCACTTTACATTTGTATGTCGAAGATGTGGACAACTTGTTCGATCGCGCGGTAAAAGCCGGGGCGAAGGTCAGCATGCCCCTGGCGGACATGTTCTGGGGCGATCGTTACGGCCAGGTCACCGATCCCTTTGGGCATACCTGGTCACTGGCTACGCATAAGGAAGATGTGAGCGCACCAGAACTCGATGCGCGGGCCAACAAGTTATTTGCAAAGGCCAGCTAGAGGCTGATGCGTCCTGGGGGGAACTCATTTAGGGTCCCCCTAATTAATGAAAGTATTTATAGAGGAAAGCTATGGCGGAACAATGCACTCATGTGGACCAGATCAAAGTCACGAAGACCGACAAGCACGTTTGCGAGGAGTGCATCAAGACCGGGGACCGGTGGGTGCATCTGCGGATGTGTCTCGCCTGCGGTCACGTCGGCTGCTGTGATTCGTCCAGGAACAAGCACGCTACCAAGCACTTTCAACATAGCCGCCATGCCCTGATCCGCTCCATCGAGCCGGGAGAGAGCTGGACATGGTGCTATGTGGACGAGATCGAGCCCCTTGATCTCGCGGCTTGAGCGGGCGGTCCAGTAATAGAGGCGGAACTACAACCGCCCTTGCAGCGACTCTCTCTTCACCGTCGTCCGGTAGAGCCAAAGCCGCCGCTCCGGCGTGAGGAGTCGGTCAACTCGCTCACTATCTCTACCGCGTCCGTGAGCACGGGATACGGGACCATGTTGGCGATCTTGTCGCCCGCCCGGATATGAGCGGAAACGTCACTCAGGTTTTCCATGACCACCTTGATCTCGCCGCGATAGCCGGCATCGATCACCCCGGCAACCACGATCAGGCGGCGCACGGCGACCGACGATTTGTCGCGCAGCAGGGCGCCCATCGCACGGCCGTCTTTATCGGTTAATTCCACGGAAATGCCGGTCGGGACAAGCGCCGGTCCGCGCGGCGGGAAGGCCACATCTTCGGCAGCGTAGAGGTCATATCCCAGGTCTTCGCCGGGATGGGCTACGGTGGGAGCTTTGCCTCCAGGGGCAAGAAGTCTTACTTTGAGCATTCTTCGTTTTGAAACGGCAAGAATTCTGGGCGGCGCTGACCGCCCAGCTCTTTAGTGCACCTTGTCTACGGTCTTGTCTTCTACCTTGTCTGCGCCGCGCTTGGTCGCATGGGCGGTCTTATGGGCCACCTTTTTTGTTCCATGTTTGATTTTATGGCCGGTTTTCCTGGCCGCGTGTGCAGTCGAATGCCCAGCATCTTTCATGTCCTGCTTGGCGTCGGATTGCGCGAACCCTGCTGTGGTCAGGGCCACCGCAAGCAGCAACGGAAATGCCGACCTCTTCAATGTTTCCTTATTCATTCTTCCTGTCCTTTCGTTGACCGGTTTTGCGGGCCCCCTTACTCTTGCCAGCTCACGCCGCCGGGAAGCCGCTGCCTGCAAATCTAGCAAAATTCTTCGGACTTTGTCTCTTGATTTGTTACGAACATCTCCAGGTAAGGGCTATTTAGGGATGCAAGGTGAATAGGCCGCCCCATGATTAACGCGTTATCTGCCTGGATTTGCCGTAAGCCGGCTTGGAAGGTTTTTCGACGCTGCCCTTCCTGGCAGCGAGGTCCCTCTTCGCGCCCGGGGAATTGCCGTTGTCGCCCGTCTCTCGCAGCCGCTCAAACATAATCAGGACTCCATGTTTGCTGCTGGAGGCGGAAAGGGGGCTCATATGAATATCGAAGTTCGCCGCGATGCGGTTCCCTTCCACGTATTTGTTGCGGATCTTCTGCGGCTTGTGGGTGCGCAACACATCCTCGTAACGGCGAATGAGGAAGTTACGTATCTGGTTGGGTAAGGGAATTTCTTCAAGGTGCATTCCCCGCTCTGAGGGAGTGGCAAAGCCGAACATCTGCTGGCAGGAAGAGTTGAACAGGTAAATACTGCGGTCTTCATTCACCAGCAGAACCGGCCAGGGCATGCGCTCAATCATCTCGGCGTAGCGCGCGGTCATATTCTCCAGCTCTTTGCCTTTCGATACCAACTCGTCGTTGATCGTCTCCAATTCCGTGTTCAACGATTGCAGCTCTTCGTTGGTCGTTTCCAGCTCTTCATTGGTGGCCTGCAACTCTTCGTTGGTAGTTTCCAGTTCTTCATTGGTGGACTGCAGCTCTTCATTTGTCAGTTCCAGCTCTTCGTTGGCAGCTTGCAGCTCCTCGGCAGTCGTTGCCAGTTCCAGCACCGTAGTTTGCAGCGGGGCCCGAGGGCCAATGTCCTCCATGTAAATCAGCGTGCCGACCTGCCCTTTGCCGCTTTCCGAGAGAATTGGTTTCATGGTGACGGAGATGGTTTTTCCCGCGGGACCGGGGCAATCGAAGCGGACCGGTTGCGGGGTACCGCGAGAGCTTTCAAACTCGGCAAAGCCCTTCCTGAATTCCGGGGACCGCTGCCAGAGCGCAGTTTCGCCTACCGGCTTGCCTGTCAGCTTATCGCTCAATTGCCACAGCCTGCCCATGGCATCATTTTCATCGATAACGGTGTGCCGCGAATCCAGCACCAGGATGGCGGGCTCAAGCGTCTCCAGCAGCGACTTATGGTAGAGCCGCAGCATGGCAAGCTCTTCTTTCTGCTTGTCGGCGAGGGAATTTTTGGTATTTTGGTTTTCAGCTTGCATAGCCCATCGCTTAGTTTTGTCCTGCCACTGCGGTACCGAATCTACGCCGGTACGTCGAAAGATCCTCCATCGCGAGTTGAGCGGAACAAAGTAGGAAGTATTTTTGAGTTGCGATTCAGCCTTGCCTAGAAACAGCACGCCGCCCGCCTCCAGGGCATAGCCGAACCGCGCCATCACTTGCTCCTGGTTCGCAATGTTGAAATAGATGAGGACATTGCGGCATACCAGCAATTTTACACGAGAAATCGGGGCGTCCGTAAGAAGATTGCTGCGGCCAAAGATCACCATCTTGCGAATGTCGCGGTTCACGCGAAATCCCCCGGGGGATTCCTGGAAGTACTTGGCGCGCAACTCGGCGGGTACCCGTTGCAGGCTCTCCTTGCCGTACTGTGCGCGCCGGGCAACGGTCAAGGCGGAGTCATGGCTGTCGGTGGCGTAAATTTTTATGTCCTTTTCATGGAAGCCAGGGCCCAGATATTCCGCGATGGTTATTGCCACCGAATAGGCCTCTTGCCCGGTAGAGCAGCCCGCGCACCAGGCGCGAAAGGGGTGCGCGGGAGTGGAATCGCGCAGCACCGCGGGCAGGGCTTCCAAACGAAGCGCGTCCCAGGCTTCCGGGTCGCGAAAAAAATGGGTCACGCCAATGAGGATTAAATTGAGCAGCTCATCGGCTTCGGCCGGTTTTTCGCGAACAAGAGCTGAATATTCCTGGTAGCTCTTCACGTCGATCTGCTGCATCCTGCGGCGAATTCGCCGCTCCAGGGTCGTAGGTTTATAGCCGCGCAGGTCGAGGTTGCGCGTTTGGGCGAGTTGTTCGAGGAGCCTCTTCAGCTCCGGGCTTGTGGTCATCAGTCCGGGAACAGAACGAACAAGCAAAGAATAAACCAATTCCGGCCGGACTGCCAGACCCGGTCTGAATCGGATTCTAAGCGGCTGCTTTGGCGAGGACCCCGTTAACAACCGTGGTCAGGTTTTCGGGCTGGATAGGATACATGAGGAACGATTGCCCGCCTACATACTGCGCCCAGTCTTTGCCGTCCGATTCCCACGTTGCCGAGATGAAGACAACCGGGATATGTGCGGTCTGCGGGTTCGCCCTTAATTGCCTGCACACCTCGAAGCCGTTCAAATCGGGAAGGTGCACATCGAGCAGAATCAGGTCTGGATGGCGCTCTGCCGAGGCTAACGCGCCGGTACCCGTGCTCGCCTGTTCTACGGAGAATCCGGCCTTTTTCAGGATGTGGGTGAGGACATAGAGATGGACATCATTGTCGTCTACCGCTAGAACCGATGCTGGGCGGAGGGCATTCACTACCTCAATCGTACGCCCAGTGAATTGAAGGTGGGGACGACAAGTTGCGCCAGGCCAAAATGCAGTTTCAAGTTTCGGGTTTCAAAGTTTCAAAAGCGCGTTAAGGATCACGGCGGGGATAATATTTTTAGATCTCTCTTTAGTTTGTCTTCCTGAGCGCCGCGCGAGGCGAGCCGTGTTTCAAAATGCGGACAATCGAAAGCGCGCGAACGCCTCTAAGCGCGCATCCGCTACGCCAAAGAAATTTTCTCAAAACATTCGGCTATTTTTAGGCATCTACCGTAAAATGACGCGCGCTACTTTTTTGATGGGCGAACCCGAATCTCTGGAAGGGATATCGGTCCGCAAGCTGGTCCTCGAAACCGACAAATACAACGTGATTACCGCATACACAGGCCCCGAAACCGTCGATTTATTTCACAAGTTTCCCAACGTGGATGCGGTCATCCTTCATGCCGAGCTGAAAGGCATCTCCTGTGAGAACCTCATCGAGCAGATCCGAAAAGACAGCAAGGAAGTGTCGATTTACGTACTCGCGCCCACGGACGGATATAAATGCAAGGGGGCAGATAAAAGGGTCTCCAGCCATGATCCGCAGGAGCTCTTATCGATGCTTCGAGCAGATTTCCCAAACCGCGTCAAGGCTTCCTGACCCATGATCGGCCTCGCGCATAGTTGAAATATCGAAGATTTTCACAGCCACGAGCGATCGGCTTTTAGACAGCTTCTTCAAGGAAGACTTTATTATCTACCAGCAGTCTACGAAGGGCTTCGGCATTCTGCTTTTTGTCTTCCGCTTTCTCCTCATAGATGCGGGCGAGTTTGGGGTTGTGCCGCTCTTCCGCGCGCTTGGACATGCGCAGGGCCAACGATGCACTCTCTTCCAACGCCCGATAGGCGGCCCATAGCGCCCCTTCAAGGGAGACATTGTGCTCCAGTTCAAGATTGGCCGCGGTGTAGCCATGTCCGACGCGGCAGCGGAAGCGCAGCAAATCTCCATCCTGTATTTCCCAGAGGACTCCATGGCATTCCGGGCAAGCGAATCGCGAGGGCGTTCCCGGTCTTTCTTCGTCTTGCATAGCTTGTTCCTCCATCGCGCTGATGCTTACCTCCTTCTTTTTTAGCTCCTTGGGCGGAGCGATTTTCGAAGCCGCGATTGTTTCGCGCGTCAGGCGATTGATCAGGGGCCCGATTTCCTCCAGCGGGACCACGTAGTCCGGCTTCTCGACACGAATCACGCCGCGCGGCATGGAGGGGCAGAATGCGTCTTCCGGGTCCTGAACAATGACCATTCCTCCACACCGTTTGATGGCCACGGCTCCTGCCGAGCCATCATCCAACGAACCGGTGAGGACGACGCCAATTACGCGGTTTCCGTAGGCTGCGGCGGCGCTGCGGAAGAGCGGGTCGATGGCCGGGCGATGGCGGTTCTCTTTCGGACCTCTTACCACTCTGATCTTGTTATAGAGTAAAAGATGGTTGTCGGGCACGGCGACATAGATTGTGCCCTGCTTAAAGCTCTCTCCATCTTTCGCGGGTACAGCCGGCAACGCACCTGCCCGGGAAAGGATGCTGTGCAGCAAGCTGGGGCTCTCCGCTCCCAGGTGCAGCACAATAAAAAGCGCGGCTGGGAGATCATTGTCCAGAGAGGCAACCAGTCTCTGCAATGCTTCTACTCCGCCCAGCGAGGTTCCTATAACAACGATATTGCGATTGGCCAACTTCGTCCTCTTTCGGACCTTGGACATGTAGGAATGCAAAAGAAAAGAGTTCGTTTGCCGTTGTCCGCCAGTTTGCAATTTTTAGCCGGTCCTGAATCAGAAACAAAGGCGAGAAAATCTGGCTTCCATACAAAGACTAGCCCTTCGCGGTGTGATTGTCACCAGCCCGCCAGGGCTTAGATGGGCGTCTGGCCGTCTTCTTCGACTCGCGATTGTTCTTTTTCACATCGCCTTCAGAGGCTTCGACGGCGTGAGTGTTGTCGCGATTCCGCGCCGCATTTTCGACTGCCCGGGTGACGAGATCTTTCGTGTGTCTGGTTTTTTCAAGAGTGCGCGCGACCGCCTGGCGAATGCTCCCAGTTTTTTCCCGAAGGTCACGCGCCATCTTCTCGATGTCGTTAGATTGCTTATTATCTGCCATCCTCAGCCTTCTGGCGATGAAACCAGCGCACCCGCTCAAGCTGCGGCAGAGCCGGCAAGCAATGGTCCATCGCGCCGCTGTGCCACCGTCCCGAAATGCAGCGATTCTAACATCAGGGTAAGGACTCTACTTTGCAGCATCTCTCGCACAGCCAAAAGAACTCGCGGTAACCGGGCTTTCCTCCAGAGCTCTTTTGTTCGCTGAGGAACAGTTTACCGGTCCCAAAATACTTGAAAGCAGCCTTACAGCAAGGATTGGCGCAGTGCGAAATCATTACTTGACCCCAAAGGACAAACGGTATAAATTGAGCGACAGAAGAAGGTTTTTAATTTAGCCCCTTTCCCATTTCTAATGATATGCAATAGCGCTCAACAACTGAAGCGCCAAAAACTGCCATCTAAAGAATGTGATCCATGGTAGAACGCAAAATTTTGAACTCCTGGAAAGAAATCGGCAGCTACATTGGAAGAGGCGTCCGTACCGTACAGCGATGGGAAGAGCTATATGGATTGCCCGTGCACCGGCCCGCAGCCAAGAAACGTGCTGCCGTGCTGGCATTCACCGACGAGGTGGACGCGTGGCTGCGCAAGAGCTCTGCTGAAATCATTGCGGCGGAAAAAATAGCAGCCTCGCAAGCACTGCCCCATATCACCGAGAGCCGAGTCAGGTTTCTGGAGCTGGTGGAGAGAAATCGCAAGCTGGTGGACCGCTTCCACGGACTGATGCAACAATCGGCTGAACTGCAGGGCATTACTATCGAACGGGCGACCGCCGCCAAGTCGCGCATGACCGCCGATCCGGCCAAGTCCTCCTTAAAGATTCCCTTATCATTTAGCAGGGCATCTTCGGCGCAATTAGGGATTGCTCACCCCGCTGGAAATAACAAGCATGCCGTTGGTTAATCTTCCGCCCGGATCTGCATTCTTTTTTCCATCATTCTCTCCCAGATCTTCCATGGCAGCATGGCCCGCAGCCAGTAGCCGGCATTGGCGTCATTCCCGATCCGGTAGCGCAGCCGCGGGTTTGGGTCCTGGGCGATCCTGGTAATAAGCCGGGCTACATCGAGGGCGTCGCGCTTGGCGGTCCGGGTCTTCACTACCTCCACATAGCGCTTGCTGCGAGCGAGATTGGGTGATTGCGGAGAGAGAGCTCCGGCGCAGACCATCACATTGCGGGTCCAGATATCGGTTTCGAAGGCGCCCGGCTCGACCAGCGCAAGTTTCACTCCAAGAGAGGCCATTTCGACGCGCACCGCTTCGGTCCAGCCCTCCAGGGCAAATTTCGAGGCGCTGTAGCTGCTCAGCACCGGCTGGCCGAGCTGCCCCAGAATCGACGAGACCATGATCACATGGCCGGAGCGCTGCGCCCGCATCGCCGGCAACACAGCTTTGGTCATCGCAACATGGCCGAAGAAGTTGGTTTCAAATTGCTTGCGCAGCTCCTCGAGCGTCATGTCTTCGGCAAAGCCGGCCAGGGCGAACCCCGCATTGTTTACCAGAAGGTCAATACGACCATGGTCGCGGAGAATTGCATCGACTATTCCTGGCAGAGAATCGAATTCCGTCACGTCCAGGCGGCGCACCTCGATCCCGCCGCCCAGGCCGGGAAGCCTGGATTCACCGGCAAGGGCCTGGTCGAGTCGGCCGCGGCGCGTAGGATCCCGCATGGTGGCAATCACCTGGAACCCGGCCCTGGCCAGCTCAATTGTGGTAAGCATCCCAATGCCGCTGGAGCTTCCGGTAACAACCGCAACTTTGGAATTCATGGCGGAAATTGTAAACCATTGCGCTCCGGAACTCCGGTTGTTGTTTATCATCCGGAAAGAGTCGTCTGTCATCTAATACAGCGCGTATCAATACAGGAAATTGCGGAATGGACAAAGTGAAGAAAAACGAAGCTGAGTGGAAGAAAGAGCTCACTCCGGAGCAGTTCTACGTGACCCGGATGAAAGGCACGGAACGGCCTTTCACCGGCGAATATAACTTCGAGCAATCTCCCGGAGTTTACCGCTGCGTCTGTTGTGGCGAGGAGCTTTTCTCCTCGGAGACAAAGTTCGAGTCCCATTGTGGCTGGCCGAGCTTTACCGGACCCGCCAAGGCGGAGGCGGTTTCGGAGTCGGAGGACCGCGCGCATGGGATGGTGCGGACTGAGGTAACATGCAGCCGCTGCGATGCCCACCTGGGGCATGTATTTGAGGATGGCCCCGGACCTGGCGGGCTGCGATATTGCATCAATTCGCTGGCCCTGAAGCTGGAGAAAAAATAGGTCTGCTTCAACAGCGGTGGCGCAAGCTACAGATCCTTCGACTTATGCGCGGAAGGCGTCGCCGCCCACCCGTACAGAATGACATTTCTGTAAACCGTGCGCGCACGATGATATTGGTGAACGCGGTCCGCCTCCTGGCTTTAAGCTAAGACTGGAAAAAGGCCGACATGAAGCGATAGAAATTCCACAAATCCACCTTGGAGGACATTTCAAAGGGCGCGTGCATGGAGAGCAGAGGGACGCCCATGTCGATCACCTCCATCTCCTGCATCGACATGAAGCCGCCGATCGTGCCTCCGCTGCCTACATCCACCTTGGGCGTGTGGGTCTGCCAGGGGATATTGTTCTTGTCCATGATGCCCCTGATTCGCGCGATGTACTCTGAATTGGCGTCGAAGCCGGCATGATATCGCTTGATGGTGACGCCATAGCCAAGCCGGGCGGCATTAGTGGCCTCATTGATGTTGGGAAAAATCGGATTGACGCCATCATTGGTGTCCGCCGAGACCACCTGCGAATTGCGCAGCGCCTTGCGTAAGTCCAGATCGTGATATGCGGAACCGTGCTGGGCCCCGATTAGAAGCGCAAGCGTGCTGCTCAGCAGCTGCGACGATGCCCCGGTATTATTGACCGAGCCCACCTCTTCGAAGTTGGAAACATAGGCAAGCGAGGTAAAGCGCGGCGTCCCCTTCTCATCGAGGAGCGCGCGCACCGCGCAATAGGAAGAGAGCTTATCGTCCTGCCCGTAGGCCCCAATCAGCCCGCGATCGATTCCCACATCGCGCGGCTGCTCGGCCGGCACCAGCTCGAGCTCGGCGCTCACCAGATCTTCTTCGGCGATCTTGTAGGTGGATTTGATTTGCTCGATCACCTGCTGCGCCACCGTGCCGCCGCCAGGAATGCTGCCAGCAACGGGGTCCAGCTCTTCCCCGGTAAAGACGTCGGTATAAGTGCGGCTGCGCAGCTCTCTATCGGAATGGGGCGCCGCGTCGGGGATCACAAAGACCGGGTCGCCTTCCTTCAATCCAATCGAGACGTCAATACTCCGTCCGTCTGTCGTATCGATGCGGCCCAGCAATGCCAGCGAGCGGTTGGCCCACTGATATTTCTTGATTCCGCCGTAATAAACGGTTTTAAAGAGCGCGAAGCCGTCGGCGGAGTACATAGGGCGCGCCTTGAGATTGAGGTGCGGGCTGTCCTGATGGGTGCCGACCACGCGCGAACCGTTGACGATCGGCTCCGAGCCAATCACCGCCAGAAGGACGGCGCGGTCGCGCGCCGGAATAATCAGCCGCGCTCCCGGCTTGACCTGTCCCGGGCCGGTAAATTCAGTAAAACCGGCGGCCTTGGCCAGGCGGACGATCTCCCGCGTGGAGGTGTAAGCGGTCTTCGCCACCCGCATGTAATCCTTATAGTTTTCCGCGAATTGAAAGACCTGATCGTGCTGCTGCGGGTTCAACTCCAGCCATGACGATTTTTTGTTCGCCCAGCCTCCCTCGCGACTGGTCTGCGCCATGGGGGCGGCGCCGAGGACCATCACTGCGATGTAGCAAAAGCAAAATTTCGCGGCTGACATAAGAGCTCCTGTATTAACGCTGACGATTTGGCCGCTATTGTAAATGGTGCGCATCTTTTTATTGTGATTTCATGCTGGAAGTTTACAATTTCCCTACAGATGAAATTGGGAGAGATCGCAAAAAGGGTGGGCGCGGTACTGGAGGGCAAGCCGTCCATCGAGATTACCGGGGTGGCCGGGATCGAGGAGGCCGGACCGGGACAGATTACCTTTGTCGCCAATCCGCGCTATGCGGCGGCGGCGCGCACTACCCGCGCTTCGGCGATCATCGTGGGAGACGATTTTCCCGCAATCGAAACCGCGACCCTGCGCAATGCGAATCCTTACCTCGCCTTTGCGCATACCATTGCGCTTTTTTATCAGCCGCCGGAATATCCGGCTGGCATTCATCCCACCGCCAGCATTCATCCTTCGGCGAAGATTGGGAGCAATGCCTCGATCGGCGCTTATGCGGTGGTCGACGCGGATGTAGTGCTGGGCGACAACTGTACCCTGCTTCCCCACGTCGTGATCTATCGCGGGGCGCGCATCGGCAACAACTTTTTCGCCCATTCCCACTCGGTAGTCCGTGAATATTGCCACATCGGCGATGGAGTGCTCCTGCAGAATGGGGCGGTGATCGGCGCTGACGGCTTCGGCTTCGCTAAAACCCATAGCGGCGAGTGGCATAAGATCGTGCAGTCGGGGCCGGCCATACTCGAAGACCAGGTCGAGGTCCAGGCAAACGCCTGCATCGATCGCGCCAGCGTAGGAGAGACACGGATCGGACGCGGCGCGAAGGTCGACAATCTGGTCCAGGTGGGGCATGGCTCGAAGGTAGGAGAGCATACACTGTTATGCGCCCAGGTCGGCTTGGCCGGCTCGACCCAGATAGGCCGGGGGGTGATCCTGGCCGGACAGGTTGGAGTGGCGGGCCATTGCCACGTGGGCGATGGAGTGATTGCCACCGCGCAGAGCGGGATCCCGAACGATGTGGAGGCGGGAAAAGTGGTCAGCGGCTATCCGGCAATCGATAACCGGCAATGGTTGCGGGCGGCGGCCATTTTCAATCGTCTCCCGGAGCTGGCCCGCGCCATACGGTCGCTGGGCAAAAAATCTCTGGACGAACGATAAAGAAGCGGGTACACATGAATCAGAGATGCAAGTAGCCGTTTTGTAAACTATTGCATCCAACATTGTAAGCTGCACAATCCAATCACTTCGGTACCTCACAAAAGATGAAACCAACCACAGGGGAAGATAAATCGCCCGCCAGCGGCGCCCGCAGTCCCATACGTGTCCTTTTACTGGATGACCGTGCGGACAACCTGCTCTTGCGCGCTGCGATATTGAGAAAACATGGATATGAGGCAATCACCTCCACTTCAATCGAAGAGGCGGAGGCGCGATTGAGGGAAATCGACATCGCCGTCCTGGATTATCATCTGGGAGCGGGAAAATTCGGCACCGAGGTGGCGAACAGCCTGCGCGAAAAGCGTCCTGAGGTCCCAATCATTATTCTTTCCGCGACGCTCGAGAGAAAATTCGGGGGCGTGGAAGACATGCACCTGCTTAAGGGCTACAGCTCGGTCGACGACTTGATCAGCGCCTTGCGCTCCTTTGAGGCCAAAAGGCGGGGGAAGCCGGTGGTCGTCGATGCCCGCGACTTCTATTATTCCCGCATCAACATGGCAATGGGCGAGGACGTGGTGCTGGAGATCCTCGACCGCGAGGGCGACTGGCAGTATGTGAATGACAGCTTTGCCAACCTGCTCGAAAAGAAACGCTCATGGTTTGTCGGAAAGAACCTGTTTGAGGAGTTTCCCGACCTGGGCGAAGAATGGCGCGAGATCATCCAGACAGTTGCGGACACGCGCGAGACCTACATCGACCGGACCTTTCGCGGGCTGCCGCTGCCGCGCAGGAATGCCCGCTGGGTCTGGACGGTACTGGTCTTCCCTCTCAAACTGCACGATAACCGCAATGGGGTGGTGCTTAGCGCCAGAGTGATCGAGAAGAAAAGTTGAACCCAGCAACAATCCGCCGCAAGAAAGATTCCGTCCAGAGCCAAGAAGGCTGCCGCTCCGGAGCGTTTTTGCTCCTACTGATGCTTTTCGGCATGCTGGGCCTCATGGCAGGATGCCGCTCTCGCGGCATCAATCTCACCATCGTGAATACCGGCGCCTCTGCCCTGCGAAACCTCGAACTGGATTATCCCGGCGGAAGCTTTGGCAGGCCGCTGCTTGCGCCCAATGCTCCTTACCATTACCGCATCAAAATCACCGGAAATGACCAATTAAAGCTTCTATTTGAGGAATCCAGCGGCAAGAGTCACCGGGAAAATGGGCCTGAGGTGCACGCCGGAGATGACGGCGACATGACCATCACGATTGACGACAGCTATAAGCCCCGCTGGCAGGCAAATGTGCAGCCCAAGTAAAGCTCTGCATTAAATTCTGAATTGCCTGCTCTGGTCTGAAAGTACCGCGTACGCTCCCTCCGAAATTGCAGTATCTTTTCCGGTGGAATCGCGACCTTCAGGTGGTGGAAGAGCGGGCCCTTGAGGTGGTGAAAGAGCGCGCCTTGCCGTGGAAGAGCGACCTTGAGGTTTGGAAGAGCGAGCTTCAGATGGTGGAAGAGTGGGCCTTTAGGCCCACGTTATGGACGCAGCCAAGTGGGCTTCAGCCCTGGTCCCTGACTGGAAAGAATCGGGAATTTACTTCGCAATCGCCGCGAACAGGTCTGAATTTACAAGACTGATGAATTTCTTATCGTCGCTTTCGAACTTCAGTGTAAGGTCCTTGCTGTTGGAATCGACCGTCATATTGTCCAGGGCGACCTTTTCCGCGGGAGAAGCGCTCATCTTCTTATAGAGGACGCCGGCCTTAAGCAGCGACGAAAGCGTAGCGGCGGTAAAGGAGTCTGTGGTCGCCACATACAGATTGAACTTCACTCCATTAGCGAAATCCATCTTGTAGCGGGAGCCCAGGAGACGCTTCCGGATCATCTCGTAATCCCCCAACTGGGAGGCCTCGCCCAAGGCAGACTTCATCATGTTCTGGGTGCCGGCGGCATCGAGGACGCTCCAAATCGCGTCCGAATCGACGGAGCTGATCATGTCCGTCATCTGGCTGTTAGAGGTCAGGCTCAGATTGTCGCCGTCGCGGGTATCGAGGGCGGCCTTCACGGCGGACGTCTCGCCAAAGAGCATGGTGAAATCATCGAGCAGCGCCATCTGCAATCCGCTGGCGCCCATAGGATAGATCAGGGTTTTGCGGTATTTAGTGGGACGGATCTTCTTCGCCCTGAGCTTAGCAAAGACCTGGGGCAAAGCAAACTCTCCCTGGGCCACGCCCACGATTTGCAGCGGCTTGTCCTTAAGGCGGAAGGAGGCGAAGGTCAACTGGTCAATATCGCGCTCCGGATTGATGCCTGCGCTCTTCAGCGCGCTCTCGAACTGCTTGAGCTGGTCGGGCAGGACCTTGGCTTTAAGCGCCTGGGCGGAAGGCGAATCCTGCATGCTCCGGTAATCGACGTTAATCACCTGCTGGATGTCAGCGGGTATTACCGCCCGGCTCACGGTGTTGAGCGGCGCCGCCATGGCCGAGAGGGACAACGCTGCGAATAAGAGTGCGAGAATACCGCTTTTCATAACCATCGTCGGATTGAAACCCTTTAGATTCAAACTCACATTGCCGCCTAATGTTGCTCTTTTGATTATCTCTTATGTACTTTCCTATGACCAAGTGAATTCCGGCCTTACCGCCCGGACTTCCGTCTTGATCCGGCTCTTAAACCCTTCATCCTTAACGGATTCCAGGTTGATCTTTACATTTGCCAGCGCGCCTTCCAGGGCCGTCCGGGCCAGGGACGATGCCACCGCCAGGTCCGACCACATGTTCTTGCTGCTTATAGGCTTAAGCTTCTCGATGATCGCGCTTACCTCGCCCGACTTACGGGCCACGCCGAGCGGCACCCTGGTCGCGGTTTGCAGCGCGTTTTCAATCAGCTCTTGCCCGTTAGACGTACCCCTGGCCTCTTTGTGAGCCAGCATCACAGCTTGATAAGATGCGGAATCCTCGTCAATGCCTGCCTTGAGTTCCTCGCGCAGGCGGGATAATTGCGATAGCAACTCAGTCAGCTCCGGTTCGTATTGCTGGTAGGCCTTTTTGCTCCGCGACATACCGGCAACCATCTCTCCCAGGGCTGCGGCCATCGCGCCTGCGGCCGCTGCCGCGCTCCCTCCTCCCGGAGCCGCCACTGGCTGCGCCAATTGGTCGATGAATGGTTCGATCCCCGCCCGGTAGCCTCCGGCGGCGGGTTTGCCGCTCATCACCCCGGCAAGCCGGTTCTCCAGAATCAGCGAAGAGTCGAAATTCTCGATTTGCAGAAACCACTCCGCCGCCTCTTCCAGCGCCTTCTTCGGGACCAGCCCCACGATCTCGCTCGAGACCGGCATCACGCCATAGCGCGCGGCCTCGCGCTTCACGAATTCAAAGACGCGGGCGATGGGGGTCTGCTCAAAGTCGGTGAGGTTCATCGAGACCTGCGCCATTCCCCGGCACATCACGCCCATCCCTTTCACGTAGCGCAGGCCTCCGGAGGAAAAGCGCACCGCTTTGCCAATTTTTTTTGCGATTTCTACATCTGCGGTGTTGAGAAAGACGTTGTAGGCGATCAGCGCCTTGCGCGCTCCCACCACGGTGGCCCCGGCGGTGGGGTGCAATGCCGCTTCGCCATAGTCGGGCCGGCGGGCGGGATTGGCCACAATCTCGGAGCGCACTCCTTCAAATTGTCCACGGCGGATGTTTTCCAGGTTCTGGCGCTCGGGCCGGGTGGCGGCGGCTTCATAGAGATAGACCGGAAGCCGGTAGCGCTTCCATATTTCCTCTCCCACATGCCGCGCAATCGCGACACAATCCTCCAGCGTCACGCCTTCAATGGGAATAAAGGGGACGACGTCGGCTGCGCCCAGGCGGGGATGCGCCCCTTGATGCCGATTCAGGTCAATCAGCTCCGCCGCCTTCCCAGCCCCACGAATGGCGGCCTCCGCGATGGCCTCGCGCTCGCCGATGAGCGTGATCACGCAGCGATTGTGGTCGGAATCCATCTCGCGATCGAGCAGGTAGACCCCATCCATCTTCATAGCTTCAATAATGGCATCGACCTTCCTGGCATCGCGTCCTTCGGAAAAATTCGGAACGCATTCAACAAGCGTGGACATGCTAACGAGGATAGTTGCTCTCAAACCAAATGAGCAAGCTCGCAAAGGCCCGGTAACGGGGATTTTTGGACGGGAAAAAAGGGCGGTCCGACGCCGCATAGTCCGCGAAAACTAACGTAACTCCGGGTAAATTACCAAAGGCGCTGCACGAGTTGCATCTGCAACCAGGCGGGAAAGCTCGATAAGCTGTCGAGAAGCCGGAATGTGGGTCCCAGGTTGCCCTGGCTGCGCTCCATTACTGGCCTTCTCCTACGAGCCGAGGTCACATGTACATTGAGTGGATCAATCAGCACGCTGTTCCCTTCCCGGCGTTCTCCGTTTCGACGGTCCTGAACTATGTTCCGGTGATCGCGACCATCGTGACCACCATCCTCAGTCTGGTGCTGGCGCGCGCCACGCTGCGGAATGTGGAGGCGACCGATAAAGGCCTGGCGCTCGCGCACGAGCAGTTTGAACGCGAATGGGCCCCGGAGCTGCACGTGAAGCTGGAGCAAGTCTCCGCTCAGGAGGCCAAGCTCATCATCACCAACCTGGCGAAAGCCTCGGTGCTGCTCCAGCTGGTGCAGATGCGCAAAATCTCTCATGGCGTGCCCTTCGAGCGGATGCTGCTCAACGATCCGCTGGTTGGCGGGGTGACATGGAGCCACTCCGTCACCGATCGCCTGCTCGCCTTTACAGGCCCCCACTTTGACGGCACAGTCGCGGTCTCCGTAACTTTTTATGCGGCAGGCCGCCTCTTTCGCAGTGACTGGTTCCGCTTTGAGATCCACGTGCACGATGGCAAGTTCGTCCGCATCTCGGCGATTACTTTGCCCGCCCGTCGCGTTCGGGTGCTGGAGACCCGCACTCCAGGCAAGTTCCGGCTCGATCTGGCGCAGGACGTGGCCCGCACCGCTACCGAACCTGCAAAACGCTAGAGGACCGGTCGCTTTGCGTGTTCACCACAGAGACACAGAGAAAAGCTCAATAAAAGAATGTATCGGGGCAAAGCCTCGACCGACCGAACGCCGAAGCCGCGCACTCGCTCACGATGACATTTTGCTTGCAATGAGACGTCGCCTTTATTTGTGGAAGGCGCCAATACCAATCCGGAACTGGATTGTATTCACTCCCGGATTGGGCACTGAAAGTCCTGCATTGGAAATATGAACATATTTGAGGGCGAGCGTCAGATGATGACTGCTGTTGCGCAATGGAAGATGGACGCCTATGGCCGCCTGGGGAGTGAAATTTACCCAACTGGTCTGGGGCGGAACATCATGATTGGTGAACAGGACCCCTCCACCAAGTTCGATGTAAGGAATGGCCCGGTGCGGCGCGGTGAAGTTATATTTCAAATCAAAAGGCGTAAAGCTCGCCCCATAGGCATTCTTGCCCGGCTGGACGATGTAATAGACCGGAATAAACTCCACCGCATATTCGAAAGTCCCTCGCAGGGCATGGCTTCCCAGAGAAAATAATCCATATCCCAGGCGCAGGCCGCCATCGAAAGCGCCGGTATTTCCCCGACCGCCGCTCACGCTGTGCCCGCCTTGCGCAAATAACTCAAGCTCCTTACTGCCCTTGCCTATTTCCTGCGCCGATGCGGAGATTGCCAGGAGCAGTATGACGACTGCATATTTACGCATCCGATTTTCCCTCTGGAAACAAACCACGAATGTAGCAGGAACGAATGCGAAAGGGCGAGAACAAATCCGCAAATCGCAAAAAAGGCCGCCCCGCAGGACGGCCCTTTGAAATTCGACAAGGTTGAAGCTGTTACCCGACTACCTCTTCCAACTGCTTCTGGTCGACGTCGAAGTTCGAGTAGACGTGCTGCACGTCATCATGATCTTCGAGCGCCTCCAGCAGGCGGATCATCTGGTTGGCGGCGCTGCCCTCAAGCTTAACGTAGGTCTGGGGGATCATCGAGACCTCCGCCATGCTGGTTTCAATTCCGGCTTTCTTGATGCTTCCCACCACTGCTTCGTATGCGGCAGGTTCGGTCATTACTTCCCAATTGTCGCCATCATCGCGCAGGTCGTCTCCGCCGGCCTCGAGCACGATCCCCATCAGATCGTCTTCTTTCGCCGCCGACTTTGGGACCACGATGTAACCCTTCTTGTGAAACATCCATGAGACGGAGCCAGACTCGCCCAGGTTCCCGCCGTTCTTGCCAAAGGCATGGCGTATCTCGCTGACCGTGCGGTTGCGGTTGTCGGTTGTGACCTCCACGATCACCGCTACCCCGCCCGGGCCATAGCCTTCAAAGGTGATCTCTTCGTAAGTCGCGCCGGGAAGTTCCCCGGTACCGCGCTGGATGGCGCGTTTAATGTTGTCGGCGGGCATGTTCTCCGCCTTGGCTGCGGCAACCGCGCCGCGCAAACGCGGGTTGCTGTCGGCATCCCCGCCACCCTGCTTGGCTGCCATCGTGATTTCTTTAATCAGACGGGTAAAGATTTTGCCGCGCTTGGCATCCAGCGCGCCCTTTTTATGCTTAATTGTGGCCCATTTTGAGTGGCCCGACATGTTGAACCTCAAATCGAAACTGGTCTGTTCAAGGCGGAGCAGGCACAGGGATTCTGGCCTGTTCCCGAACAGACAAACAGAAGTATAGCACTCGTCTAGCGGGGTTGGATGTCCGTCCCCGCAGATGGCGGGAGAGGCCGCCGGGACTTAAAGGCATAAACCACTGCCAGCAAAGGCGCGGCCAGCAGCACCCCCCAGAACGGAATCAGAATGCCCAGCAGAATTGGGGAGATGATAGAAGCCCAGATTGGCACCCTGGTGCTCTTCTTCATCAGGTAAGGCTGAAGGAAGAGCCCATCGATCACCACAATGATTGCGTAGAGCATGAGTACATAGATAAAGCGCTCCCATCCTCCGTCGAAGGCCGCGGCCAGCGCGGGACCGATTACCGCAATTACCGAGCCGACATTAGGCACAAACTGGCACAGACCGGCGATCAAGGCCCAAAATAGCGCGAAATGGACGCGAAGAATGAGCAGCCCAATCAGCCACATCGAGCCTACCGCCAGCGCGTCATACAGCATGGCGACAAACCATTGCTTCAGTGCGTGTCCGGTGGTGCGCAGGTGAGGATGGACTCTCATCGGGAGGTTAGATGCTATCACCGCAATTTGCCTGCTACGCAAATCCGGTTTGTAGGGAGCGGATTTTCGCAATGCTCGGTCGGGGCAGACCTGGGGCAAATGGATGACGCAGCGGATCCCCTTCTAAAAGGCCGATCCCCTGCGGCCCGATCACCCGAAAATAAGGGTCTTTCTTCCGGTATAGTCAGGTTAAATGTGTTTAATTAATAACATCTAACTGGAACTCCTGCTACTGCTGCGATAGGGTAACAAGAAATAGGCAGCGAAATAGCGGTTCGCTTCTTGCCTTTTGCCATAGGGTTTAGTTACTATAGTAATCCCCCTGGTACAACCCCCAAAGGACATGCAAATGAGCAAACGCATCGTTAGCATCGGCGCTTTGTTACTGTCCGTGGTCTGCATTGGTGCCGTCGCATCTGCTGAAAACAGAGCAGTTGCGTCATTGAAGATCCACGTAACCGTGGTCCCGGCGGTGCAGGCAACGGCCATTCCGGCCTCAGGAGCCTCCTCCAGCACGGCACAGGGCGCAGAGCTAAACTGGGCCTCGATGCAGCAGAATCATATACTTACACAGCAAATCCCTGCCGCTTCATTGATTCATACGTGGGGAGAGGCCTCAGGAGCCTGCGCTCCTACCTCCTCTCAGGGCACCCGCGCAGCGCAGGAATGCGAAATTACGCTCAATACCAGCTCATTTGTAGCCCAATAACACCCATCCCCGCCTCCTAGCCCGGGCAATGGTACCGAAGTTCTAAATCAGGTATTACCTGTTTAGAACCTGCGCGTTACCGACGGAATTTGCGCGCCTTCCTCCTTCCGCATAACAATGCAACATCCTTAGAAAAATTTAAGGATGGAGGAAGCATGAAGTTATACACAAAAGTACTCGTATTGTTAGGGGTAGTGGCTTTGTTGACCATGACCGGGTTCGCGGCTACATCGGCGACCGGCGTCACCACCGCTACCACGAATGCAATATCACCCACTTTGAAGGTGAGTGTAAAAGTGGAAAATGCGGTTCAGCTCACTTTGAGCCAGGTTACCGGCAATTGCCCGATCACGGCAGGCACCGGGACGGATTATGCAATCGATTTCGGCACCGTCAACGGTTTGGGTATTGCGTCCACCAGTGGTGGAACAACTTGCGCTACCCCCACCGTCAATGCTGGAAACGCAACCTACACCACTCAATACCAAGTCACTCCAAAATACTCGGGATTTAGCTCCGCATCGGCGCACATCAGCCTCACCGCGCCTAGCTTTACTACGGTGACAACCGGCCTGAGCCTTGTAGAAGGTGCGACTACCGCTTCCTTGACTGCGGTACCGACCAGCGGCACTGGCGATCAGTTCGCAGTGGCTAGCAGCGGGACTGCAATCACTCGTGTTCTCGGCGTCCAGGTATCGAATGGAAACGGCGCCGGCACGCTCACGGGCAGTGACAATACCACCGTCACCTTCACCATGATTATCCCGTAAGTGGGTTGAAGGAGTTGACCTGTTGTTTTAGCGCGGCATACGGAATCAGGGGATGAACCATGAGAACCACACTACATTGGGCGACGTTGGCGGTGCTGACATGCTTTACCCATGTAGTGTGGGCCTCTGTTTCCCTGACCGTCAGCTCCGCGGCTACAGGTTCGACCATCACTGGCAGCACGATGACGATAGGAACGGGGAATGGCCTGGGCGTCGGGACCCCTTCCGCCGGCATTTCAGTGTTGACCGCGGGAGTGACCGGCGGGGTCTTATACGCCTCGCCATACAATGTGAACGTAACTGTAACCGGCCCGGATAAAAATCAGCCAATCACGGTCACGGCAGCGGTCACTGCCAACTTTACTAATCTCACGCTATTGAATGCAGAGAGTTGTCTGCCAGGGACATGCAGCAGCGGCAGCAACTTTGTCGCTGTGCCCGCGGCTGGGAGTGTCACCGTAGTTCCCGCCACGTCTATCACTGGATCCGGCCCTTCCTTTACCCGGACATTTACCCCGTCGATCGCGGTCTTTGTTTCTAATGCAAATGGCGCCGCAGCATACTCCGGACCGGACCAGGTCACGATCACCCTGGTCGCTACCGACGCGACATCTGGAAATACCGCAAGCGCTACCCTTACCTTACAGGTAAGCGTCCAGAATGCGGTGCAATTTACGTTGGCGACCGCCTCGGGCGGTCTTGCGATCTCTCCGGCGGCGGATTTCCTGATCGATTTTGGAAGCGTGAACGGTCTGGGCGTAGGCACACCCTTGGCCGGTCTCACCAAGAACCCGCTGGCAAACGGCGTAATCTATGCCACTCCGTATCTGATTCAGCCTCGGTTTTCCGACTTTACCTCCTCCACCGGAAGCGTATATGCCTATGTAAGCTCCGATTTCGCTAATCCGAATACCGTGAGCTTACAAGATGCGACTGCGGTTTCAGGCCCCTTTGCGGCAATCGGGAAGTCCTCGGCAACCGCTAACACCATCACCAATACAGCAGCCAGCGGTTCCACCACGACGCGCTACCTGGGACTGTTTGTCTCTTCAGCCAATGGCCCAGGAGCATTTCCAGGTTCCGGTGCGTCTTCCGGGACCGATACCGCTACCCTGACCTTTACCCTTACGGTGCCCTAATGAATGCCAGGAGTTTTTTGAAAAATTCGGCCCTTGCTCGCTTTCTTCGACCAGCAATCTTCCTCGCAATTACGGCGATTGCCGCCGCTTCGCAAACCACCATCGGACTCGCCCCGGCCATGGTGATGGAAGATTTCAAACCCGGGCAGTCGTTCGAGATGGATTTCAACATCGCCAATGGCACATCGGTTCCCATGCAGATGCATGGCAGCACAAGCGATTGGTGGTACAACCAAAAGAACGACAAGATATTTAGTCCGGCCAGCGCTGCCCCCTACTCCGCCGCCAATTGGATGGAGGTAGTGCCAAGAACATTTGTGGTACCGGCGAACGGTACGTTCCGCTTTAAAGTGATTGTGACTCCGCCGCCGACTGTTACCCCCGGAGGCCATTACGCTGCGGTATTCATCGAATCAAAGCCGGAGCTGTCGCAGGCTGCCACTCAGGAGCATAAGGCTGTCTTTACCAATATCCGGATGGGCGCGCTGGTCCTATTGACCACGGAGCATAGCGAAAAATACGACATTGTCGTGAGCGATCCGGAGCTTACCCCGCCTGCCGGGAACCGCAATCTGAAAGCGGAGATATTGCTCGAGAACAAAAGCAATACCCACATCTTCCCGCAGGTACAACTCGTCGTCATGAATGACAAAGACGAAGTTGTGGCAAAGGCCCAGGGGGAAACCAAGCGCTTCCTGCCAAAACAAAAGGACCATTTATCGGTGAGCTGGGACGGCACACTGCCGGCCGGCAGCTATAGTGCGATCCTCACCCTTATTTATGGCGATGGAAAGGTCCATGCGCAAGATTTCAAATTCAGAGTTCCGTCTTAAATGCCATGCTCCTCCCCAATTCGTCTTCCCGGCCATGTAGCAAGGATTTTCAGGCCCCTGGTATTGTCGTTTTTGCTGATAATTGGCCTCGAGGCACTCTGTTCCGGCCAGCAATCTTCCCAAAACGTCGTTGACGTATATCTGAATCAGGGCCGCAAAGTTTCGTTCGACCATGCTGTCCGTGTGCTGGTCATGAACGATGACATCTGCTCTGCAAAAATCTCCAGCGCTGACGTAGAGTTTTTTGGCCTGAAGCGCGGACAATCCGTAGTATTTGTGTGGACCACTGACACTGCGCGCACTGCCTACCTGGTCCGCGTGGTCGCACCTCCCGAAGTCGCAATCGGCCCCCGGCTGGAAACAGCGCGCGACGCCGCACTTGGACACGGTTATTCCTCTTCTTCGGTGCAATCGCTTACCGGCACTGGAGTGACGCCGGTTACCGCCATGGTGCAGAAATTGGATTGGGAACAAGGGGACAACAATGGCAGGCTGACGATACGCGCCGAAGGAGACGGCTCGACGCAAAGCAGCATGCACAACTTTAATATCAGCACCGCAACCATCCAGTATCGGAACTCCCGCGCGATCGTTTCATTGATCGATTCGGTACTCAGCGTAAATGGCGGCGCTGCGGCCCAGGTGACTCCTTACTCCACGACCGGCGGCCTGACATTGCGGGGCGCCGATGTGATTTTGCCTCGCGGGGCCAACACCTTTGAAGCCTTCGCCGGGACCACAGTCCCCGCTTACTTTCTTAATAATTCGGGGGCCAGGGATATTGCGGGAATCAACTTCAGTCGCAAATTCAGCAAGCGGCTCACGCTCTTTACGACCACGGCATTTACCAGTATTCCAGTCATGCAGTTTTCTCCTCAATCGGTCCGGCGGCAGGATGGGGTGCAAACCATGGGACTGACCTACCGGCTCAACACCCACTGGGCCTGGGAGGCGGATGGTGGCCTGAGCACCTCCGGGGGGCATGCGCAGGGAGCGATGTCCTATGCGCAGACCGGCCGCTCGATCTACTTTTCCGCGAGTTCCTCGGCGGCCAACTTCCCTCTCAACCAGTTGCAATTCTTTCCCACAGGAACGTTCCTGGGCAGTACGGGGTTTACGCAATCCTTGGGCAGCCGGGTGATCACATCGGCCTCTTATCAGCACACGACCTCACAACCCGACATTTTCTCCAACACCAAAACTACCTCGGATTACGTGAATCCAAGCCTGAGCATTCTGCTGACGCGGAGAGAACGGCTTTCACTCGGGTATACCTTCAGCCATGCGGATTCCACCCAGATCTCCGCTCGTTCCAATAACCAGAGGCTGGAGGCCGCATTGTCGTCCCAGTTCTCCTATTGGCTCAACAACACCGCCCAGGTAAGCACAGGCTCTTTGGCCAGTCCGCAACAATTCAATACTCAGTCGCAGCTCCATCTGGCGGATTCTCTCGATTTTCGGATCAAGGGCCGGACATTCACCTTGAATGCCTCTCATGATCGGGTCGATCTCTCGCTGGTGAATCGCCTCAATCAGGAGATCCAGTTGCTTCCCCCGGCGTTGCGCAACCTCTTCTTATTCGATCCGGCAGGATTTATTGCTTCCGGCAATCTCTCACCCGACCTGCGCGCGATTTTGCAAGGAATGCAGCCTTCCAATACGCAAGTTTCGCTCTCCGCCCAGCTTCTGATTGGACGAAAGATAAACTTCAGCCCCACCGTCGGTTATTTTCATCAGGACCAGCAGACAGCAGTAAAGTCCAGCAGCCAAACCTTTGGATACACCATGAATTGGCAGCTTGCCCAGTCGCTCTCGCTGCAATCGTCGCTCTCCAACGCATTCCTATGGGATTCTTCTGTGAACGCGCTGCGGCGGACCACCATCTTCAGCATTGGATTGACCAAGGCCTTCAGCGGGGTTCCGGCATTGGGCTTTCATCACAGGACCGACGCGCCCACGATCCAGGGGATCGTCTTTCGCGATTCCAACGTGAGTGGGGCCTATCGGAACGCGGATGTGGGAATTCCAAATGTTCTGGTGCATTTGGATGACGGCCGCTCCACCGTGACGGATGAGAACGGGAAGTTCGAGTTCACTGGCCTGCAACGCCACCGCTATATGGTCACCATGGAGTTGGCGCAGTTCAAGTCCCCAATGCGTCTGACCACTCCTGCGTCTATGACGGTATCACCTGGTAATGGCGGGGAAGTTGCATTCGGGATCGTAGATTTTTCCCGGATAACGGGGACTGTCTTCAACGACTATCTGTTCACCTCGGAGATCCTTCCCGATGCCGCCGGCATTAAAGAGGTGCAGCTGACCCTCAAGGGACATGGGCAGACGTGGAAGACTACGACCGATTCTGCCGGCGAATTTGAGATCGATAATGTTCCCGCTGGAAATTATGAAGTGAGCGTTGACCGGGGCACGCTTCCGCCGAACTACGTGATTCTAACGGCTTCGTATCCGGTTCAGGTAGTCCCTGCCGCTACTGTGGTGCAAAATTTTCCAGTACGCGCTTTGCGCTCCATAGCTGGACGAGTCGTATTTCGGCCTAAAACCAATCCGGCGGAAAACTCCAAAGAAAAATCAAAGAGCATGCCTGAACCGCAGGAAGCTTCTCCCGTGCCGCTCAAGAACGTAAAACTGGCTATCGGAGACCGTACCGTCATTACCGATGCGGAGGGAAGTTTCATCTTTCGTGAACTACCCGGCGGGCCGCTTCTGCTGACTATTATTCCGGAAAATCCCCCTCCGGATTCGGTGAAGCTGCCCTCATGGCCGGTCACATTGCCGCATGAGCCATTCAAGGTGGAATCGGTAAGCATTACGATTTCCAATCCGGATTTGCTGGCCTATATTCTGGCGAAAGATGCGGTCGTGCCCGGCGTAAAAAAGCACGCAGCCTTGGCGCACCCAGAGATCCACGCCGCGCTTCCAATTCGTATGGAGCCTCTCCGGGCGCCCATTGTGCGTAAGGTGGAACCGCTCCCAGCAATGGCGCAAGTAGTGCCGCTCCCGGAGGTCCCTCCGGTTGGGCTGCCGGACTCATTCGTAGCGCCTACATCGTTTATCTGTATCTTCCCTGCCGGTCAGAATCCGGGGAGCACGTTGCTGCTCTGCTCAGACAAGCCCCAACCCAAGTAATCTCACGCGCAGCATGGATCATTGCTGCGGCGGATTGCCATAGACGATCCTTCCATCCATCATGGTGAACTCCACCTTGACGTTCTTGATGGCGTCGGGATGGATGGTCAGCAGATCGTCGCTTAACAGCACCATGTCAGCCAGCTTGCCGGGGGTGATGGAGCCTTTTTCACGCTCCTGAAATTCGGCAAAGGCGGAGCCCATGGTATAAGCCTCGATTGCCTCCGCAATCTTGATCTTCTGCTCGTGGATCCAGCCATGAGGATTTTTGCCGTCCAGGGTCTCGCGAGTGACCGCCGCATAAAGTCCTAACATGGGATTCAGTGGGGCGACCGTCCAATCCGTCCCGAAGGCCAACTTTACGCCGTTATCCAGCAGGCTGCGAAAGGCATACGTGGTCCGGATACGCGTCGCACCAATGCGCTTCTCCGCCCAGCTTCCATCGTCGATGGCCTGATAGGGCTGCACCGAAGCGATTACGTGCAACCGGGCAAAGCGAGGGATGTCTTTAGGGGCAAGATGCTGGGCGTGCTCGATGCGAAAGCGCCGGTCACGCGCGCCATTGGCTCTTGTGATCTTGTCGTACATGTCCAGGATGATGGAATTTGCCTGGTCTCCAATCGCGTGGACGCAGATTTGCAGCCCTGCGGCATCGGCCCGCGTAAGCCGCTCCAGCATCTTCTCCGGAGGGTGCATCTCGTCAGAGAGAAGGCCATGTGTACTCGGATCGTCAGAATACGGCTGGAAAAAGTAGGCAGTCCGCGAACCCAGCGAGCCGTCCATATACCCTTTTACAGCTCCGAGACGCAAGAACGGTGTTCCAAAGGCGTGGCGGATTCCAAGCTTCGCCTGGTCTTGCCACTGTGTCTCCAGCGGCGCCACATAAATGCGCACGGTAAGTTCGCCGCGCTCCGCCAACTGGGAATACGCCTTGATATCTGCATACTCCGGGTTCATGTCCTGGATGCTGGTCACGCCGAACGATGTGGCATGTTCCAGGGCGCGCCGAGCCGCCCGCAGGCGGCGCTCAGCTGAGATCGCCGGAATCACCTTCTCTACCAGCCCCTTGGCTGCGTCCTTAAGAATGCCGGTGGGATTGCCCTGGGAGTCGCGCACAATCTCTCCTCCGGGGGGATTCTGTGTCCTGGCAGTCACGCCTGCAAGTTTAAGCGCCAGGGAGTTGGCCAGCGATTCATGGCCGTCATGCCGGTTTACAAACACCGGAATATCAGGAGTGACCGCATCGATCCATTGCCGGGTGGGCAGGCCGGCATTGGGATCGGACTCCGCCCAGTTCTGTTCGTCCCAATCGCCGCCTTCGATCCACTCCCCTTTCGGAGTTTTACGGGCCTGCTCCGCAATCCTGCGGATGAACTCTTCTTTGGTGCGCGCATCGTTTAGCTGCACCTGCTCAAGCTGCATGCCGCCGGAGATAAAGTGCACGTGGGCGTCGTTAAATCCCGGGACCAGCAGCTTCTCACCGGCATCGATCACGCGCGTCCGGTCGCCCCGCCATAGATCGATTTCCGCATTACTGCCTACCGCCACGATGCGGTCGCCGACGATCGCCACCGCCTCCGCCTGGGGATGATTGGGATCGACCGTCCACACCTTGGCATTGGTAATAATGGTTTCAGCCGCGGGCCGCTCGGCGGCGGCCGCAGAAAGTATGCAGGCAAACGAAAAAATCAGAATGCAGACCGCTTTACCGGAAAACATCAGCGCTCTCCCCAGTGCAATTTATCGCGCAGTACTTCAAAGAATCTTTCCCGTTTGGGCACGCGCAAAAGCTTTACCTCATGGCCCGAACGGCGGCAGAGGATTTGGTCTCCGTCCTCCAGCGGGAAACCCAATTGTCCGTCCACGGTCAGGTATGCCTCCTGATGGCGCAAGGCGGTGGAGATCCTGATCTCGGAGGAATCCTGCACCACCAGCGGACGATTGGTGAGCGCATGGGGGGAAACCGGGGTCATGACGAAGGCTTTTACGCTGGGGACCACGATGGGTCCGCCCGCCGCCAGCGAGTAAGCGGTAGAGCCGGTGGGAGTTGCGACAATCAGTCCATCTGCCTTGTAGTTGGAGACGAACATGCCGTCGATTTCCACCACGTACTCCGTCATGCGCGCGATTGCCCCCTGGGCGACAACGATGTCGTTGAGCACGTGATGCTCCGAGAGCAACTGCCCGCGGCGTATGAGCTGGCAGTGCAGCATGGATCGGACGTCTACCGTGCAGGAGCCATCCAGCACGCTTTGCAGGTTTTGATACAGATCTTCCAGCGCAACCTCGGTAAGAAATCCCAGGGTACCGAGATTCACCGCCAGGATCGGGATTCCAGCGTGGGAGAGGACGCGCGTGGCCGCAAGCAGAGTGCCGTCGCCCCCAAGGACGATTGCAAACTTTGGACGATACGAGGCCATCGCCTCACGCGCGATGGGCTTTCCCTGGGGAAAATAAGAGATGGTTTCAGCGTCCGCAATCACCTCGAATTTCCGCTCTTGAAGCCATTGCACCAGCTCCGGAATTGTCCGGACCAATTCCTTTTTCTGCGGTTTGGAGATTATGGCAACAGTTGGCATGAATTTGAATCGCGTATGGTCGTCAAGAGTTCATTCAAATTTGCAGTACAACAAAAATTCCTTATTTCCCTCGGCCCCAAGAATAGACGAATCGGTCACTTCAATCGAACGCCCGCCCAGCTGGCGTACCGTCTCGCTCACCTTGTTCACGGCCGCCCGCTGCACCTCCGGGTCACGCACGATGCCGCCTTCGCCGATGGATTCCCGCCCGCCCTCGAACTGCGGCTTCACCAGCACCACCGCCTCTACCGCATTCCCGCGCATTCCCGCGAGGCGATTATTTCCGCGGATCGCCTCCACAACAGCGGGGAGAACGAGTGTAGCAGAGATAAACGATACGTCCATGGCAAGAAAGCTGATAATCCTTCCCTGTCCAGCGCCCTGAAGATCTCCGGTAGTCAGGTAGCGGGCGTTTGTCCTTTCCAGCAGCCGCACCCGGGGGTCTTCCCTTAGCCGGAGATCGATCTGCCCATATCCAGTATCGATGGCGAGCACCTGGGCCGCGCCGTGCTGCAACATGCAGTCGGTAAACCCTCCCGTCGATGCCCCAACATCGGCGCAAGCGCGCCCGACCAGCTCGATTTTCCAGTTTGCAAGCGCCCTTTCCAGCTTCAATCCTCCCCGGCTCACATAGCGAAGCTCTTCGCCGAGCAGCCGGATTGCCGCACCCTCTTCGATCTGCGATCCCGATTTGTCGATCTTTTGTTCCTGCACGAGCACCCGGCCTGCCAATATCAACGCCTGAGCACGCTCCGGAGAGGCGGCCAAGCCGCGGTCCACCAGCAGTTTGTCCAAACGGACCTTCACGCATGAAGGTTAGCACGCCCTAATATTCGGGGTAGAGGCCCGCACAGCGAGATGTGCAATGTCGTCTATCCCCATAGAGAGGGTAGATTTAAAATATGCTCTCCCTCCTTCTCCACAAGGTTTTTCACATCATTGAGGAAAACCGGGAAGGATTCTCGATAAACTATTCTCCGCAGTTTGGTGCGCTTGCGATAAAATAAAGAGTTTCAAAGGACATCCTAATGGCTACCAAGACAAAGGAGCGCACCGCTCCGGCCGTGAAGAACGGCAAACAGGAAGTACCGCAGCAAGGCTCCAACGGCGCTTCTCCCATCGGCGAAGAAAAGCTGAAACAGCTCTACGCGACTATGCTGAAATGTCGCATGTTGGAGGAGAAGGCCCGGCTGCTCTTTAAGCAGGGGAAATTCGCCGGCAACTACTACGCCGCCGTCGGCCAGGAGGCCACTGAGGTCGGTTGCGCGGTCGATCTCAAGCCGGAAGACACCGTCGCTCCTTCCCACCGCGATTTCATTGCCAACTACATTAAAGGCGCGCCGCTGAAATTCATGTATGCCCAGCTCTATGCCCGCAGCGACAGCCCGGACAAGGGACGCTCCAGCCCGGCGCACTGCGGATACGCGCCGCTGAACATCATTACCCCTGCCTCCACCATCGCCGCCCAGCTCAATATCGGGACCGGAGTGGCGCTCGCATACAAGATGCAGAAGAAGCCTTATGTCGCGATGGCCTTCTCCGGCGACGGTTCCACCTCACTGGGCTTCTGGCACGAAGCCCTCAATTTCGCCGGCGTCCAGAACTTGCCCATCGTCTATGTCGTGCAGAACAACCTGTGGGCGGAGTCGGTGACGGTGAAGATGCAGACCAAGGTCGAAGACCTCAGTGTGAAGGCCCAGGCCTACGGCTTCCCTGGCATTACCGTCGATGGCAACGATGTAGTTGCGGTTTATCGCGTCGCCCAGGAAGCCATCCATCGCGCCCGCAACGGCGGCGGCCCTACCCTGATTGAATGCAAGACCTACCGCTGGTACGGACACTCGGAGATCGACCCGGCAAAGTACCGCTCTCCGGAAGAGGTCGAGCTGTGGAAGTCCCGCGACCCGATTCCCCGCATGGAAGAGTACCTGAAAAAGAAAAATATGTGGTCCGACAATTTCAAGCAGCAGATCCAGGACGACTTCAATAAGGAAATCGACGAAGCCATCGAATTTGCGGAAAAGTCCCCTTATCCGGAGCCGGTCGAGTGCCTCGATCATGTGTACTCGTTCAGCATTCGCGAGCGCGAGTTGGACCGGAAGATCTGTACGCCCAAATATTAAATCGGTCCGGAAGCAGGCTTAAAGATTTGCTTTAACTTTAGACAGGAAACTTAATGGCACTCACTACATATATCGATGCGATCACCAGCGCAATGGGCGAAGAAATGCGCCGCGATGAGCGTGTTTTTTTGATTGGCGAAGACGTCGGCGTTATGGGCGGCGTCTTCAAGGCCACCAAAGGCCTTTACGATGAATTTGGGGGCGAGCGTGTGATCGATTCCCCGCTGGCCGAGGGCATTATTGTCAGCTCCTGCATTGGCGCGGCGCTGGCCGGAATGAAACCCATTGCGGAAATTCAGTTTTCCGATTTCGTCACTCCTGCCATGGACGCAATCACGCAACAGGCAGCCAAGCTGCGTTATCGCAGCGGCGGGACCCAGACCTGCCCGCTGACCGTCCGTATCTGTTACGGCGGCGGAGTCGGCGGCGGCCTCTATCACTCGCAAACCAACACCACATGGTTTGCCCATGAGCCGGGATTGATTGTCGCCGCTCCGGGCACCGTCTATGACGCGAAGGGCATGCTGAAGGCCGCGATTCGCGGAGAAGATCCCGTG
This sequence comes from uncultured Terriglobales bacterium, assembly GCA_964581225.1. Lineage (GTDB taxonomy): Bacteria > Acidobacteriota > Terriglobia > Terriglobales > Acidobacteriaceae > CAYTQA01. Next base: position 30,607 of record CAZONJ010000015.1, read on the forward strand.
GTCTTCTTCGAGCACAAAAAGCTCTACCGTTCGATCAAAGAAGAACTTCCGGAAGAGGACTACGTCGTCGAGCTGGGCAAGGCGGCGGTCCGGCGCGAAGGCTCCGACATGACTGCGATCTCCTACGGCTATACCCTGCAATTGACCCTGCAGGCCGCTGAGAAGATGCAGCAGGAGAAGGGCATCAATGTCGAAGTCATCGATCTGCGTACCCTGAATCCGCTCGACTACGAAACCATCCTGAATTCCGTGGCCAAAACCAACCGGGCAATCATCGTGCAGGAAGACCATCGCACCTTAGGCATCGGTTCGGAGATTTCCGCCATTCTTGCCGAACAGGCATTTGATTGCCTGGATGCGCCGATCATGCGCGTTGCCGCGCCTGATGTTCCGGCAATTCCCTTCTCCCCGCCACTCGAAAAGTTCTACATGCCTACAGTCGAGAAAATCATGACTGCGATGGACCGCCTGATCGAGTACTGAGTTCAGGAGATAAAAATTTCAAAGGCCGCGTCCGCGATGCGGCCTTTTTTAGTTTCTTTACGTCAGAAGATAAGAAGCGAATTGCTTCGTAAAATCTAATTACGACAGGAAGCTATAATGATGCGTTTTGCCCGTTTTGCTCTTTTATCTCTTCTTTTCATTCCGATATGCGGTTATGCGCAGGGCAATGAAATCGGCTTGGTAGTTGGCGGCACCACTTCTCCCAACGCCAGTATTCCCTTCAGCGTGATTGGCCAGGGCATTTCCAATGCAGCCAACCTGCAATTCGGTACCGGAGTCACTTATGAAGGCGTACTCGCCCACCGGCTGGTCAATGCCCATATTGCCTCCATCTATCTTGAACTTCCTGTCGTGGGATCGCCTGACCGTGACCTGAATTCGAACAATTATGGAAATATCGGCAGCTTTTCTTCCATTTTTGTAACTCCCAGCCTGAAGCTTAAGATTTCCGGACCAGGGTTTTCGCCCTTTCTCAGCGCCGGTGGAGGCATTGCCCATTTCACTACCAGCCCTTCCGGCTCATCCCAAAGTAACAGTTCCACCACCGCAGCGATTCAGCTCGGGGCGGGTGTAGACATCAGTACACCCATTCCCTTCCTGGCGCTTCGGGGTGAGGTGCGCGAGTTTCGCACCGGACATCCCGACCTGGCCGGCTTCACGGCCGATAGCAATACGCAGCACAACGTCTTCTATGGCGCCGGACTGGTGGTGCACTTCTAAAGCCCGAGCCCGCCGTCCACGACCAGGATTTGGCCTGTAATAAATTGCGGGCAGGTGGCAAAGAACAGCACCGCTGCGGCGACGTCGGCGGCGCTTCCGTTGCGCTTCATCGGCGTTTTTTCCGCGAAGTGGCGAGACTGCTCCGTGACCTCGCTCTCGGGAAAGGTGATCATTCCGGGAGCGACGCAATTCACTCCGATCTCCGGTGCCAGCGATTTGGCCATGGCCTGGGTCAGCATATGCAGCGCGGCTTTGGAGGCGCAGTAATGGGCGTGCGTGGCCCATGGCTCGATTCCGCCAAGCGATCCAATGTTGATGATTCGCCCGCGACGCTGCCGCAACCCCGGCGCGCAGGCCTGGGATATAAGGAAGGGGCCGCGCACATTGGTGGAGAACATGGCATCGAACTGGGCCGAAGTGATATCAATAAAGCTTGCGGTTTCATACGCGCCGGCATTGTTGACCAGCAAATCCAGGCCGCCGAACTTTTGCTGGAACTCCTGCACCGCCGCGTGGATCGACGCTTCCTTCTGCAGGTCGCAATAGATGGCATGGGCTTTGCCGCCGCCACCTGTAATCTGCTGAATCAGGCCCTCCGCTTCGGCCTTCGATTGACGGTAAGTAATGCCGACGCTCGCGCCCGCATGCGCCAGCGTCAGAGCCAATTCACGACCGATGCGCCGCCCCCCTCCGGTGACCAGCGCGGTCTTGCCTTGAAGTGGTTGCATCTCTGCATTGTAAATGGCCCTGCGTCCCAGGAAGTGGATGGCGTCTTAGCCGCGCACTCGCTCAGGATCACATTTCAAGTGCTCGCGGCGACCAACGACGGGGGAGCACAAGTGTTATGTGCCTGAAGAATTCCGGTCCTTCACGCACTGGAGAACCCTAATCAGTACAAAAGCAAGAGCAGATCACTTGTACAAAGTAAACGTTATGTCGATGTGGAGATCGACTTTCACCGGCTTACCATCCTTAAGCGCGGGCTCCCACGTCCATTGCCGAACCGCATCTATGGCGCTTTTGTCCAAATCAGGGCTCACTGGCTTCTCCACACGGACGTTCTCGACTCTACCGTCTGCTCCAATTATGAGCGCGAGCTGCACATTTCCTTCCTGTTTGGCCTTTTTGGCCGCTTCGGGGTAAATGGGGTTCACTTTTGAGATCACCTTAGGAGGGACAATGCCTGGTCCGACCTTGTGCAGGTCTTGTCCCGGCGATGTGCCCGCCGCGGACGGGACAACCGACGCAGTATTGGTTGAGCTATCGACGTTGAATGAAAACGCCGAGACAGAAAGGCACACCGCCAGTAAGAAGAAGGCGCTGAGCAGCAATGAAGTCTTCGTCCAAGATTCAGAGAGTGGATTGTTTCGCAGCAGTTTCATAATACGTTCCTCCAAAAAATCGCCATCGAAGATGCCTAAACTGTAGTCCGGTTGGGAAACGACGTGGAAAGCCGGTAACATGCCGGCTATATTTACAAGCGCTCGGGCATAGCTCGGACGGTCTATAAGCCGCGCGGTCGCCATCTCGTCGCAAAGCCGTTCCCTGGTTGCGCTAATCTGCCGCTTCATCACAGTAGCGGCGGGATGAAAGGAGATCGGCCAATACACTAGCTCCTGGAGCAAATTGAAGAGAAAATCGCGGCGGCGAATATGGGCAAATTCGTGCGCCGCTATCGATAACCATTGCTCCTCTGAGCCGTTTATAAACAGGAATTCAGGAATGATGACTACCGGATGGCGTACTCCGAGAGTGATGGGGCCATGCACCAGCGCAGAGCATAAGACTGGGATTTCTTCCAGGCCGTATGCGCTCCTGCATTGCTGAACAACCAATGCTATGGACGAAGGAAGCTCGCGAAGATAAGCCGAGTGAAGAAGCCGCCGGGTACTGCGCCATGATCTCAAAAACCTTCCCAGCCGTCCGGTAATAAAAAGCAAATACAAACCTGCGAGGCAGCCGGTCCAGAGCGGGCCAAATGAAATCCTGGTATGGATCAAGCGCATATAAATCGCCAGCCAGGAGTGCGAAGGCGATAGTCCGGGAGCTGCCGTAACGGTAAACTGCGACGCCATAACCGCAGGAACCATCTCCGACGGATGCATGAGGCTCAGTAGCGGAAGCAGGAGCGAGAGCACCAGGCAGATGACCCATAAACGGTACAGGTAACAGCTGGGAGCATTGCGCAGCAAGCGGGAGCATAGCCATGCCGTCAAAGCAATCAAGACAATCTGCCACATCGAGTTAAGCAGAAAAGTCATAACCAATTTATTGACGATCTGCATTGCGCTTCTCCTGTTCTGTTTGCGACCGCTCGATAAATTCTTTCAGCTCGGCGAGCTTTCGAGGGGTCAGGTGTCTGTCGCGAATCAATGTCATGACGAGGTCCTCTGCCGATCCTCCGAAGAGACGGTCAATCAGATCGCGAATGGCATGGCCGGTCGCCCACTCCTTACTAACGGACGGGGAATATTCGTACGATTTTCCTTTGAGCACTCGCTTCACTTTGCCCTTGCGATGGAGCACGTTCAGCATGGTTTGCACGGTGGTGTATGCCGGCCGTGGTTGTGCCTGCAATCTCTCCCGCACGGCCTGCACGTTTGCCGGGCCGAGCTCCCACAAGACTTTCATGATCTCAAGCTCGAAGGGGGTGAGCTGTCGGGCTGGGCGCTTCCTCTTCAAATCTCCTCCTAACGTTTTAGGATGTTGGCCTATGGCGAAGAGGTTGTCAACTAAAATCTTAGGAGATGGGAGCGCGCTTTGTGATTTTTGGCGGTTTGGAGGTGTTACCGCGTAAGGGTCGGAGGCCAATCCCTCTTTCAATATGCCAGCATCTGCAAGATGCACGACCCTGAAAATTGGGCGCACTCTACAGGTCGGCCCGAGGCGGCCCACACGAAAGGCAGCCATGAAGGCACTCAAGGACTACATCCGCACCCGGTCCGGGATACTTGCAGGCCCCGCAGCACGGTGCGGCGGTTGCAAAGCCTCCCCACCGCCTTCCGGGGCAGAAGCGCACCGCAGCCAACCGGCGGACAACTTCAGATCTCGGGTATTCAGATGACAGCGGCTCCCGTGGGCGGCGCAGTCACCTATCCAGGCAAAACTGGCCAACACCGGCACCAGCACTGTGAATGGCGCAATCGTGCAGGGGACCTTCCGCGATGCCAAAGGCGACGTACTCTGGTCGCAGAACAAGCCGATCGTCAGCATCAAGGAGAATGGAGATACCGAGGACATTACCAGGAATCCGATTCGCCCGAATCAGAGTCGGATGGTAAGAATGATCTTCGATAGCGTGCCCAAGGCCTGGGGACACCAGGTTCCCAACCTGCGTATCGTAACCGTGACCGGCACGCAGTAGGGGATGGGCAATGTGTCCAAGGTTATCGATTTGATTTGGATGCCCGGGGGTTCGAACCCCGATATGCTGCTCCAGAGGCAGCTATGCCTCCTGCGCCGCCAAGAGGAAGGCTCCCCAGAGCTGCCTTGGCCCAGCAAGGAAGCGATATTTCATCGGCATGTTCCGCCGCAATTGCCATCTTTTGCGGGTTATCTGCTTCGCCGTCGCGCTGTTTTATAGAGGCATTCATCTCCGAGAAGTAACTGCTCAGTGGTTTTTGCGGCAACCGCGGCTCTCAGCTGAAAGGCCAACCTAAAGCGAAGTTTCCCTATTGAAAAGCGAACGCCTTTGACCTCTATTTTCCATTGACAATTATGCCTTAGCTATTCTAGTTTGCTTGCTGCATGGGATGTATACGTTTTCAGGTTCTTGGAAAATGTGGGTTTTCCGAGGAGAAATCCAGATTTCAATAAAGGCAGCACTAGGAGAGCACAAACCCTGCCGAATGAGAAACGCCAGCCCAAGAGGAGGGGTGTCGGCATGAAAACATTGAAATGTGCATCGGAGCGGTTGTGGATTGCAGTTGTGATTGGTTTATTGTTGTCCTTTTTCGCGAGCATACCGGCATTGGGACAAACTGACCAGGGAACAATTACCGGGACCATCTCGGATCCAAGCGGCGCGGTGATCCCGAATGCAACCGTCACGCTTACCAATACGGATACCGGCTTGGTGGCAACCAAAACCACCGACGCCAGCGGCGTATATACCTTTTCGCCAATCAAAATCGGGAATTACAAGGTTTCCGCTACCGCACCCAGCTTTTCGACCACAACGCAACAGAATCTGCATCTTGACGTTCAGCAGCGCCTTGCGGTGAACATTGAGCTTAAGGCGGGTCAGGCTGCAGAGAGCATTGAGGTAACTGCTGCCCCGACCCTGCTGCAGACAGAAGAGGCATCGGTCGGGCAGGTGATGTCCTCCAGAACTATTAATGAAACACCTTTGAGCGGCAGGAACTGGGTATTCATCGCGCAGCTATCGGCGGGTGTGACGCCGTCCGCGGGATCTCGCGGCGCCGGCAAAGGCGACTTCGAAGCCAACGGACAGCGGGCTGAGCAAAACAATTTCATCCTCGATGGCGTGGACAACAATAACAATGTGGTGGACTTCCTGAACGGCTCCAGTTATATCGTGCGGCCTCCACCGGATGCTCTTTCTGAGTTCAAGGTCCAGACCGGCAACTATAGCGCCGAGCTCGGTCATTCCGCGGGCGCTGTGATCAATGCCGCCCTTAAATCCGGGACCAATCAAATTCACGGCAATCTGTGGGAGTACGTGCGCAATGACATGTTTAACGCGCGGGATTGGACCAATAATGCGCCCGGAGCAAAGGTGCCGAAATATCGCCAGAACCAGTTCGGCGCAACCCTGGGTTTCCCGATCATTCGGGACAAATTGTTCTTCTTTGGCGACGCAGAGGCGACCCGAATTGTTCTAGGCGCGACCCCTACTCTCACTGTGCCCACAGCCCTGATGCGGCAAGGGAACTTTAGCGAGCTGCTGAGCCCGTCCTTTACCGGTACGCCGAATGGAATTCAGCTCTACGAGCCTTCCGCAACGGCCGCCGGGACCGTCCCCGTCCCAGGCAACAATCTTGCGGCGGACCCAAATGTGAAGATCGATCCGGTTGCTAAAAATATCTTGAATTTATATCCCCTGCCCAACATTAACAGTGGAACGCTGGCGAACAACTACCTTGCCCATCGCAACCTGGTCGACAATACATGGCAATTCGATACGCGCATGGACTGGAACGTCAGTTCAAAAGACCAGGCATTCTCCCGTTACAGCTATGTAAATGAACCCGGCAATCGTCCCGGACCTCTCGGGTCTGTCCTTGACGGAGGCAATTTCTCCGACGATGGCAAGTTTACCGATGTCGGACAAAACTTCGCGCTGAGTGAAACCCATATTTTCACTCCTACTGTCACGAATGAATTCCGTTTTGGATATAACTGGGGACACTTCGGTTTCTTGCAGCCCAACGGTAACGTCAATGTGGCGCCCACCATTGGACTGGGCGGCATTCCCTTCGGCCCCCGGAATGGAGGATTGCCAAGAGTGAATATTGGAGGCATATCGAGTTTTGGTTCGCCTACCTTCTATGTCTCTGACGAATTTGAGAATGTCTGGCAGGTGCTGGACAACGTAACCAAAGTTGCGGCTAACCATTCTTTGAAGTTTGGGGTCAGCTTCCAGAATATTCGGTTCTCGACCGAGCAACCAACGCAGTCACGTGGTTCCTATAGTTTCAGCGGTACTTTCACGGGCAAGCCCGGGACGCCCAATACCGGATCCGGGGTGGCCGACTTCCTCACCAACAACATGAGCAGCGCTGCCCTATCAAATTTGTTTCTCACCGACGATCAGCGCTGGGACTATGCCGCCTATGGCCAGGACGATTGGAAAGTAAACTCTAAGCTGACCCTGAACTTGGGATTGCGTTGGGAGTTCCCTACTTCTTATCGTGAACGGCACAACAGTCAGGCCGCATTCATCCCCAGCTCTCTTGGGGTGAGTACGGGGCAAGCAGTGTACCTGATTCCAATCGAAAGCAAGAATGTGCCCTTGGCCTCCAAGTTCTTAAACCTTTTGGCAAAGGACAATATCGCCCTTCAGTACTCTAACAACCCGCGTCTTATAGAGCAGGACTGGAAGAATTTCGCCCCTCGCATCGGCTTTGGCTACCGCTTGACCGACAGGACCGTAGTTCGGGGCGGTTTCGGCATCTTCTACGGCGGGCTGGAGAGCGCCGGCTACTTCCCGAATCTGGGAGAGAACTTCCCCTTCGAGTTCGATTCGAACTTCCCCACGCCCTCCGGCTGTAGCTTCGGCGGATCCTGCCCCAACAATGGCTTCACGCTGGAGAATGGGTTTGCGAACGCGATCAACACCGGCTTGTTCAATGCGATATCCACCCCAACCCTGCGAGGATCGGTAAACAAGGTAAAAACACCGTATAGCGAGCAGTACAATCTCTCACTGGAGACTGGGATTACCAATAATATGGCGGCTACGGTCTCATACGTAGGCTCCGTCGGGCGGCATTTGATGGTCTTCGCCGATCCGAATTCGCCATTTGAATTGGTGAACCCTCAGGACAATTCCAACAAAGTTCGCCCATTCCCGGACTTTAGCGGCTCATCGTTTACCAACTACTCGGGAGTAAGCTCTTACAACTCCTTGCAAACCAAATTGGAACGCCGTTTTGGAAACGGGCTGAGCTTCCTCGGCACCTACACCTACTCCCACTCTCTGGATGACGCGCCAACGCCCCTGGGCAGTACCGGTGACGCGGGCTACCGAAATCCGAACATCATTCCTATCGGATACGATTACAGCAACTCACCCTTTGACACGCGTCATCGTGTCACCTTCAATGGCAACTATGAATTGCCATTTGGGCGTGGACGGAGGTATGCGAGCCAATCAGGGGTGTTGGACGCTATTGTTGGAGGGTGGTCTTCCAGCCTGACTTTTACCGCTCAAACCGGAAATCCGTTCACGGTCGGCACCAGCGGCTTTAGCGGTCCTGGAGGCGCCGGAAGCCGGGCCATTCTGGTAGGAGATCCTACGAAAGGCGGCGGCAGCCCGGTTGCCGGAAATCCAAATTTCAGCTCCACGAGTTGTCCAGCACACGTGCAGAACACAACCAACTGGTACAATCCTTGCGCTTTTTCCAATCCGTCACTTTCCGGTAACATTATTGCCAAGCTGGGCACCACCCCAGGTCCTGGGCAAGTAGCGCCCGTCACCTCCGCAAACCTGCCTCTTGCGCTGCAATTCCTCGGTGGGCGAAGAAACAGTGTGTATGGCCCGGGGTTTGAGCGCGTGAATATGTCTCTGTTTAAAGACTTCCACATTTACCAGGAGCATACGTTGCAGTTTCGCGCCGACGCTTTCAATGTGTTGAACACGCCTTCTTATGGCCAGCCCAGCAATACGGGCATCGGCGCGCAGGGGGGCAAAATCACCGGCTCTCGCAATTTCGGGGCCTTTACCCCGGATGCGCGCTTTTTCCAGTTTGCTTTGAAGTATAGCTTCTAAGCGATAGTCAATATTCGGCGGAGATGGCTGAAGGAAATTTAGCCATCTCCGCTGGAGATTTCAATGTGTTATTGGGTGCAGTAATTCGATTCCGCAGGTCATTTACAAGTTTGGCGGTGGCGCTCCAGCTCCTGCTGCCGCCGTTTTTTCTCATAGCAGTGAAGGAAGCCCGCGCCTCCGAAGAGGCGCGGGAGATGTCCCCCGAAGCCCAAGCAAGCTTGCAGCGGGCGCTTTCCGCTTACGATAAGGGCAATCTGCAGGAGGCGGAGCCTTTGCTTCGCGACCTCACCCGCAGCTACCCGGACAATTTTCAGGCCGCCGAGGCGCTGGGTCTCATTTATGCTCAGCGCGACAACGTATCAGCGGCGCTCCCGCTTCTCGAAAGGGCGCGCTCTCTTCGTCCCTCTTCTGCTGTGGCCAATGAGAATTTGGGGGTAGCTTATTTGAAACTGAATCGCCCCAGAGATGCCGTAGTCGTCCTCGAGCATGCGGCGCTCCTTGACCCTAAAAATTCGCAGACCCAGTCGAGCCTGGGTCAGGGGTTTATGCTGCTGGGTCGTCCCCGAGAGGCTGCTGCCGCTTTTGCCGCTGCCACCGCCGGCGACCCAAATAATCCGGACCTCCGTTATAACTGGGCGCTGGCGCTATTGAATGCCGGAGATGCGAGGCAGGCAAAGAGAGTCCTTGAAGGACAATTGGAAAATGAATCGTCGGCGCAAGTGCAATCGCTGCTCGGGGACATCGAAGAGAAGCTGGGGAATTACCAGAGCGCGGTTGAGCATCTTCAGTCGGCTGCGCAACTTGATCCCAGTGAAGGCAATCTGTTCGCGCTGGGATTTGAGTTTACGCGCCATTGGACGTTTCCCGCGGCGATCAAAATTTACGAATACGGGACTACAAAATATCCCGCCAGCGCCCGTTTAAAACTTGGGCTTGGCATCGCAAAGTACGGGAATAGCGATTACGCAGGGGCTGCGCCAATCTTTTTTGACCTCCTGCAGTCCGCCCCGGAAAATATCCTGTATGCGGACCTGTTGGGACATACTTGTACCAGGACCGCCAATCCTCAGGACCTCGCCTGCGGCAAGCTGGAAGATTTTGCGGAGCATCATCCGCGCAACGCTACCGCAGCTACCTTTGCGGCGGCAAGCATCCTGCGTCGTCCGCTGGGCGAAAAGAACCTTACGAGGGCCCAGGCGCTCTTGCAACAGGCAATTTCGGCGAACCCTAAGCTGGCGGATGCCTACTTGCAAATGGGAATACTCTATGAGCAGCAGAAGCATTGGCCGGAAGGCGCAGCGATGTTCGAGAAGGCGTTGGCCTTGAATCCGAAGCTGGCCGAGGCCCATTATCGTCTAGCCCGGGCTTATTCCCGTCTGGGTAAAAAAGAGCAGGCGCAGCGGGAGATGGCTTTACATGAGAAGTACAATCAAACTCAGAAGGACATCATGAATGCCAGGCTGCAGGAGGTGACCACATTTCTCGTTTCTCCACAATGACCGGCAATCCTCTTCCCGGTGATGAGCGCGCGGCGCAAGAGGCAGTCTCGTGGAGCCGCCGCGAATTCCTGCGCGGTGTCGCAGGGGTGGGCATGGGAAGCGCTTTGTTTAGCGTCAGGCCATTACAAGCATTCGGTAAGCCACGAAGCAAAAAAACTGTAGTCGTCACTTTTGGCGGGGGCGCGCGCGACCAGGAGACCTTTGCGCCCGAAGGGCAGGAGAATATTCCGCACCTTATCAATGAGCTGGTCCCGCAATCGACTTTTTTTACCCAGGTGGTGAATCGGGGGATCCTCGGCCATTATGTGGCCACGGCCAGCCTGGCGACGGGGGTCTATGAGACGGTGAACAATTTTGCCTCTCTACCACCGGAACACCCTACCGTCTTTGAATACTTCCGCAAGGATTTGAAGCGGCCAGCATCGGACGCCTGGGTAGTCGCTCCCAGCAATGGTTTTAATTGTATTGGAGAAAGCAGGCATCGTTCCTATGGCGCCGGCCTGGGCGCCGGGGTGATTCTGCCCAAGCATCTGCTGATGGCGGCGCTCTCCGGCGGAAGCGCCAATTACGAGCACCTCCTGCGGGACAATTATGAGACGCCGTTCTATACCCCGGAGCTTGGCGGCGGTGAGTTCCAGATGCGGCAACTGGAAGCGATACTCAAACTCTCGGTCGGCGACTTCACCGCCCACGCGCGCAGCCTGTCAAGCCCCGATGAGCTTTCGGTCTATATCGCGCGCCAGCTCATGCGGCAACTCGCACCCAGCCTGCTGTGGATCACATTGCACGATATTGATGTCGCCCACGCCGGGACCTACTCTCTTTATATTGAAGGCATCCGGCGCACAGACCGCCTTTGCGCGGAGCTATGGAAGGCGATCCAGAATGAACCGGAATATTCCGGCAAAACCACCATGTTCATCCTGCCGGACTTCGGCCGTGACTCGGACCTGAACCCCGCAGGCAATGGATTTCAGCATCATCGCACCGGAGATGCGCTCTCGCGCACCACGTGGATGATGGCGATGGGACCAGGCGTGCGCCAGGGAGCGGTTGTGGACCGGGCCGTGGAGCCGACTGACCTGGTACCCACGCTGGGCTCCCTGCTGGGATTTTCTCCTTCGCTGGCGCAAGGCAAGCCGTTGAGCGAATTGGTATAACCGATGCTTCCAAGCGAACTCAGGCCGGAGCAGTTCAATGCTTATCCTCCACAGGCGAAGCGACTGGCCACAAATCACATCGATTCCATGAAGCGGCTGCCGCTGGGCTTGTTGCCCAGTGTTTTGCGGGAGGTGATCGAATACGATTGGAAGTTTCCCGTCGAACGCCAGGAGCTTGAGAAGCAATTCGTTCTTCTCGACTCTCTTTCCGCGGAACAGCTAAAAGAATGGTTTCAGGGATTTTTTCAAATCCGGCTTTCATCGCAGCTCGAACGTTTGGACTGGATCAACGCCCCTGCAAAATTTGTGGAACAACTATCGGACCACCTTTGGACTACCCATCAGGTGGATGCGTTTCACGCCGCTGCCATCGAATATGCTGCGCGGCTGCAAGCGGCGGCCCCACCGGAGCCGCCTCCGGCGCCCAGATTGGGAATTGCCGTAATTGGTCAGGGAGTGAGCGCCAGCAGTTTTCCCCTGTTCCGCAAACTGCGTCCGCACGGCGTATATTTCAGCCGCGTGAAACCGGAAAATGGGCTGAAGCTGCTGCTGGATGCGGTCGCCGATCGCGCCAAAGCGCATCCCGCTGCCTACGGACACTGGTACATCGATGGCGGCCAGCAGAGCGAGCACGACGCGGCGCTTACCTGCGTCTCCTACAGTGCAATGGAGCCGGTGCGGGCTGCCCTGTTGCGCAAGATGCAGGCGGAAATCCAGTCTGCGGGGATGGGCCCGGAGAGACTGCGCACCATCCTTGCGCAGATGCGTCCCGCAGATCTCGGATTGAACACCGGAGATCCTGTGCTGGATCGTTTTCAGGTCAGCTTGTTGACAGAGGGCTCAGGCACACAAATTTTCAGCACGACCTTTGCCCAATGGGCGGCGCGCGAAGCGCTGCGGCGGGCCCAGCCCTTGACCTTGCTGGTGCGCTTTGCTCCACGGCAACGCCAGAAGCCTATGAATGAGTTGCTCTCCGGAACACATCCCCAGGCCGAACTCGACCCTGCCGGTTCGCTGGTGGATGCCGATATAGGCGCCTATTATCACTGGCTGGACCAGCAGCGGCTCTCCGGGGCAGAACGATCTTCCTTCCTGGTCTGGTTCGAAGACCACGGCGATGCATTGGTAATCGGCCCTTCGATGCCGCGCGGCGCGCAATCCTCGGCTTCCGCCGGTATTCGCGAATTGCTGGCGTGGATCAGCTAGGCTTTACTCTGCGCCTCTCGATGGGCTCAGGCATCGCACCTGAGTCAGGAGCTCCCTGTGAACGGCTATTTCGATTTGGTTTTGGCCTTGGCGGTTGACTCACGAACCACGAGTCGGGTTGTGGCGTGGATCTCGCGGCCAGATTTCCCGCCGTCCTCGATCGCAGAATAAAGAGCGTCGAAGGCCTTTCGGCCAATCTCTTCGCGCGAGAGGCGGACGGTAGTGAGTGCAGGATGGGTGAATTGCGACAGCTCAATGTCATCGAAGCCGACGAGAGATATGTCATGAGGTACGCTGAGCCCGGCCTGGTAAATCGGACGAAGCGCCCCAACTGCGGTGAGGTCGTTGGATGCAATCACAGCGGTAGGGTGGGCCGTGGCAAGTATCTGTCGCATGGCGATTTCGCCGCCATCGATCTTATGGTTGCCTTCCACCACCGTCAACTGGCGTCCGCCGATGCCGCAGGCGCGTAAGTGTTCGAGGACGGCCGTGCGCCGGACTCTTGCGGACATCAGTGAGAGAGGGCCGCTGATGAAGCCGAAGCGGCGATGGCCCAACGATACCAGGTGATTGACCGCTTCTTTGATCCCGCGGGAGTAGTCAACGACAATATTGCTCATCAAGGGCTTGATTGTTCCGAAGTCCAGAAAGACGATCGGCAGCCGCCGTCGCGATAATTCGTCGATCAGCTTTCCATCGATTTCCGAGGTCATGACCGCAACGCCATCCACCTGGCGTTCGATCATGCGCCGCACGCAAACCGCCATGCGGTCCATGTTGTAATCCGTGTTGGCGACGATCACCTCATAGTTGTGCTGGATAGCGGCGTACTCGAAGCTCTTGACCAGCTCAGGGAAGAACGGGTTGGCGATGTCCGAGATGATCAGTCCAAAGATGCGGCTTTTGCCGGAAACAAGCGCCCGGGCCTGCGTGTTCGGATAATATCCAAGCTCACGGATGGCCCCCCAGACCTTTTCCGACGTTTCCGGACTTACCAGCAAGCTCTGGTTGATGGTCCGGGAAACCGTGGCGGTCGAGACCTTGGCCTTGGCGGCAACTTGCTTGATATTCATGAGGGTTGCTGAAATCGCTAAATTATACCGCGTGCGGATTTTTCTAAATTTTCCTTCGCTCCCGGGATGCGCTCAAAAGAGGTCGCACCTGAATCAAGCACCCCGGATAATCTTCAAGAGAAAGCCTGTAGCCGCATCCAGGCCTTGCTCATCGTTTGACAATCCTCATGCTGCGGAATAAAGTTACAGCGGTAAAAAGATGTAATCGCTTACAGAGGAGAATATCGGCGTCGCTGAAACTGTTCTCTCCTCAAGTAAAACAACAGTGAATCACGCGCCAGCTCGCGGAGGCGGGGAACCTGCCCAACTCCTGGCTGATCTATGGAGGACAAGTTGCGGAGTGTTATCGCTCGCTGTTCGATCGTATTCCTGATTTTAGGCCTATGTTCGTTTTCTTCAGGCGAACAGGCCATGGTGCAGCGGCAACCCGGACTTTTTCTGGGCACTGCCTGGTATCCGGAGCAATGGCCGGAATCCCGCTGGGACACCGACCTGGGGCTGATGCAACAGGCCCACATTCGCTTTGTGCGCGTGGCGGAGTTCGCCTGGAGCACCATGGAGCCGGCCGACGGGCAATTCCAATTGGATTGGCTGGAGCGGGCCATCAACCTGGCGCGCCGCCACAATATTTATGTGGTGCTGGGCACGCCTACGGCCGCTCCTCCGGCTTGGCTGACAAAGAAATATCCTGACACGCTCCGCATTGAAGCCGATGGACGGCGCGCCGAGCATGGCAACCGGCAACAATTTTCTTTTACCAGCTCCCGTTACCGTGAGCTCTGCCATCGCATTGCCTCGGAGATGGCCAAGCGATTTGGCCATAATCCAAACGTGATCGGCTGGCAGATCGATAACGAATATGCGCAGGTCTCCTACGATGCGGAGACACGCCGCCAGTTCCAGCAATGGTTGCAGCAGAAATATCACACCCTCGATAACCTGAACCAGCATTGGACCACCGCGTACTGGAGCCAGACCTACGATTCCTGGGATGAGATACCAGTCCCGAATCCCCGGGGCAATCCCAGCCTGATGCTGGAATGGCGGCGCTTCGTCAGCGACACGTATCGCTCCTACCAGCGCAACCAGATCGACGCAATCCGGCAATATGCCGATCCGCGCCAGTGGATCACCCACAATTTCATGGGCCTCTTCGACCTCTTCGATCATTACGTCGTCAGCAGCGATCTGGATATGGCTTCATGGGACAACTATATTGGCCAGGGCCACCTCGATGCTTTCCGCAACGGCATGGTGCATGACCTTACGCGCGGCTTTAAACGAAAAAATTTCTGGGTGATGGAGACCCAGCCCGACCATGTGAATTGGGCCGCCATCAATAACTCACTGGATAAAGGCGAGGTCCGCGAAATGGCCTGGCACGCGATCGGCCACGGCGCCGATGCGGTCGGATATTGGCAATGGCGCAGCGCGTTGGGCGGCCAGGAGCAATACCATGGAACGCTGGTTGGGGCGGACGGCAATCCTGTCCCGCTCTATCCTGAAGTTGCGCAGCTTGGGGCAGAGTTTGCCAAGACCGGCGACCTCTTGCGCAACACCACTCCGGTCTCCGATGTTGCCATCCTGCATTCCTATGACGATCGCTGGGCCATCGAGTTTCAGCGCCATCAGCGGGATTACGATGTTCCCAAAAATATAAACAGCTACTACCGCCCGCTGCGCGCCCTGGTAGACAGCATCGACATCGTGCATCCCATGGCCCCACTCGATTCCTACAAGCTGGTGGTGGCTCCCGACCTGAATCTGCTTACCCCGGAAGAGGCCCAGCAGCTGTTGCAGTATGTTCAAAACGGCGGTCATCTTGTGCTGGGGCCACGCTCCGGCATGAAGGACCCATACAATGCTCTTTTCCCCGTGCTGCAACCGGGGCCGCTCGCCGGCGCACTCGGCGCGCGCGTGTTGCAGTATTATGCGCTGGAGGACCCAGTCCCGGTGAGCGGCGAAATGGGCAGCGGCGAGGCGAAGATCTGGGCGGAGTTGCTCCACCCGGACCAGCCGGATACAAAAGTGCTCATGCGCTATGGCAAGAGCAATGGATGGCTGGACGATCAGGCCGCTATCGTTACCCGGCAATTCGGAAAAGGGAGCATTACGTATATCGGCGCATGGCTGGATGAGAAGCAGATGGATGCGCTGGCCGGCTGGATGATTAAGAGCAGCAACATCCAGCCTCGCTTCACCTCCATTCCGGAGGGAGTGGAAGTCTGCCGCCGCGTTTCCGCTTCCCCGCAGCCGGCTGCGCCACGAGAGGTTTATGTCGTGATCAACCATTCCAGGCAGACGCAGCATGTAACTCTGCCCTACCCGATGAAGGACTATATTCACGGGGCCGCCGCGGCAAGCGCAATCGATCTCGCGCCGCGCGATGTGGCGGTGCTTACCAGGGAGTAGCCGAAAATATGCCGGGGCTGTTTATTTAGGCGTAAGAAACCACCGCGCCGAGATTGCGCTCCTGCCGTTCGCGAGTGACGCGCTCCAGATACCCGCTCTCCTTGAATGCAAGAAGCGGATCTTCCGGAAGTCCGCGTGCTCGCCGTCGGCATAGCGGCGGTGGTTAAAATGAAATCCTCCCAGCATATTGTGATGCAGCAGCCACGCCACGATCTGCTCGATATTCTGTGACTGGTAGTGATGTCCAGTGTCAACCAGCACGAAGGCCTGTGGCCCCGCCGTCTTGGCCAGGAGAAAAGCCATCCCCAGTCGGCAATATCAGTGTGATAGAAGGCGGGTTCGAATGGCTTGTATTCCAGAAGCAGGCGTTGCCCAGGCCGCAGCGCCGAGTGTACTTCCCTCAGTCCTTCTTCAAACCAACCGATTCTCTTGCGAATACTTTGTGCGCGACGCGCTGGCGATTAGATGGTTGCTCAAGAACAAACGATTCCGATACCGTCATGGACGTGGCCGATTAACCCTTCAGCAAGTTGGGATGTGCCTTCTGGAGCCAATGTGAAACTTGGCTGTTCAGTTCGCTCGCAAGCTTTGCTATCTCCTTCAGCTCCTGGTCCGAGACCACCCCGGCCACATCGTAAACGGACTTGTTTCGCTTATTGCTGAAAACCTTCAGTTTCTGTATCAGCTTGGGGTCCGCGTTGATGGTGAGTTCCAGAGACTCGATGATCTTGGTAGGGTGGTGGCCGACTTGGGCAACGGTGCGATAGCCGGAAGCTCGTAAAGCGATCGTGGCTGCGGTGAGCGCGGCGGTGAAGCTGGCGACAAATCGAAGATCGGCAGAAATTCCTTCGACTTTTGAATCATTAAGACTTCGCTGCACGATTCCCTGTAGTGCTTTGATTTCGTTTGCGCTGCTTGGTTCCCGCCTTAGCCATCCGTACTCCAGCCATTTTTCTAAGCTCATCTTCATTCCCAATCAAGAACACTTTGTTGCCGCTGACGACTGCATTTAGAAAATGATTTCCTTCTTCCAATTTCTTCTTAAACTCGCTTACTGAATATACCGTGGGGTTCACCGCTCGGCCTAGCTTAGTTTCAACATGTGACAAGCGGGCAGGAACATCGTCAAGCCCAACGTCGCCGATTATCATGAGGTCAATATCACTTTCGGCTTTCTCCTCTTGGCGGGCCACTGATCCATACACGAAGGCGATAGTGACTCGCTCGGCGAGCTGTTCTAATGCGGACTGGAGAATATTGAAAATGCCCACTGTCTTGCTAACCAGCGACCGCATTTCCGCAAATACCGGATTGCGTTGATTCACCTGATAGAAGACTTGATTTCCTACCGATGTGCGAGAAATCAAATCTACTTCGGCCAGTTTTTCCAATTCCCGTTGGACAGCGCCAACACTCGCATTAACGTGACGTGCGATCTGGCGTACGTAAAATGACTTGTCCACCTGCCCGTATAGCAATGCCAGCACGCCGCTGCGAATTTGACCGAACAGCACATCGGATAATGCGATGGAGTGTGTACTCATTGTGAGAACGATTGTATCCTTTTTGAGAACATATCGCAAGATTGTATTGAAGAACTCCCCTCTCAATTTTTTTCTTTCATTTTTCCCATAGCTGGAAGCAAAACAGGAGCGCATAAGGGAGGTTGGTCAAGGCCGCGCGTTTTGTGCGCGCCGCGCCAGCGGTCGGAGCGTAGCGGAGAGCACCTTGACCAACCTCCCGCGCTCCGTACAATCGTGCCGGGAAAAATGGAAGTTTAAAGATCGAGGTCCCACCAAACTGCCATCTGCGTCAGCCCTTTTAATCTTCATGTTTTTGAGTTTCGGCGGAAAATTGCGAGCGCGACTTGGATACATCACACTCGATACAGGAAACATGGCAGCCGAAAATCAAGGTTCGTAAGTTGTTGATTT
>CAZONJ010000016.1:0-44155 GCA_964581225.1 uncultured Terriglobales bacterium
AAAGGTGAACGTGGTGAACATTGGTGAACATTCGAAATTACCATGTTCACCGCTGTAATGACATATAAACAATGGAGTTGCAGGTAAAAGGTGAACGTGGTGAACATTGTGGCGGGAAGTTGGGGTTTTTCAGAAGAGGCATTGCCAAGCGAAAATAGATTTCTCCAGCTCTTCTTTAAATTGAACTCGGCGATGTCTTGCCCGGCTAAATCAAACGGTATCATGGGAGGACGGTAGGACCTCCGAGGAGATTAACCAATGTCTGCACTCCTTCCCGCAATCTTTTTCGGACATGGGAATCCCATGAATGCGCTGCTGAACAACAGCTACACCGAAGGCTGGCGTCGCATCGGCAGTGAGACTCCGCGTCCGAAGGCCATTCTGGCCGTCTCCGCGCATTGGTATGTTCCGGGGACGGGCGTGACCATCAGCACCGCGCCCCGCACCGTCCATGACTTTGGCGGCTTTCCCCGCGAGCTTTACCAGGTGCAGTACCCTGCTCCGGGCGATCCCGAGCTGGCCCGGCGGGTGCAAAAGCTGCTGGCCCCGCTGCCGGTCGCGCTCGACAACTCATGGGGACTCGATCACGGGACGTGGTCTGTGCTGCGGCACGTCTATCCGCAAGCCGACGTTCCCATCGTGCAATTGAGCATCGATGAAACCAAGCCCGCCTCTTTCCATTTTGAGTTGGGGCGGAACCTCGCGCCGTTGCGGGCGGAAGGCGTGCTGATCGTGGGCAGCGGCAACCTTGTCCACAACCTTCACACCTATGCCTGGGGACGGCACATGCCCGAGCCTTACGATTGGGCGGTCCGCTTCGAGGCCGAGGCCAGGCAGATGATGCTGGCCGGGGAATACAAGCCGCTTATCGATTACGAGAAGCTTGGGGCCGAGGCCATGCTCTCCATCCCCACGCCGGACCACTACCTGCCACTGCTGTATGTGATTGCCTCCAGGCAGCATGGGGAAAGCATCACCTTTCCGGTGGAAGGCGTCGATGGAGGGTCAATTTCTATGCTGACCGCTCAGGTTGGGTAGCAGTATGCCGCGCGCTAGCTTCCCCCGTCCGGGATAAACGGGATAAACGGGATACTTTCTCGATTATCAGTTCACTGTGACTGGTACCTCCGGCACGTACAGCGACATTCAGGTGCTGACAGTCACGGTCCAATAACATCGCTGCGAGCAGCTAAGAGATGGAGCAGCCTCATTATCTGGTCTGCCGGTTAAATTGACGCGACCTCATCGTGCAGAACACTCTCGCTCAAAGAACAAACCTCCGGTAAAATTACCCACAACATTTGCGGTAGAAAGGAATAAGAGATGAGCAAGGTACGGGTATTGGTGGGGACACGCAAAGGCGCGTTCGTGCTGACGTCGGACGGAAAGCGTCAAAAATGGGACGTGAGCGGACCGCATTTTGCCGGCTGGGAAATCTACCACGTCAAGGGATCGCCCGCCGATCCGGACCGGCTGTATGCATCGCAGTCCAGCGGCTGGTTCGGGCAGGTCATCCAGCGCTCCAGCGATGGCGGAAAAACATGGGAGACTCCCGGCGGCGAGCAGATGCCAAAGCCGGGCGCCCCCCCGTCAGGGGCAAGCAATAAGTTCGTCTATGACACCTCTGCGGCGAGCGGCCACCCTCTTACCACTCACCAGTGGTATGACGGTACACAGCATCCCTGGGAGTTCAAGCGGGTCTGGCATTTGGAACCCTCGCTCACCGATCCGGAGACGGTTTACGCCGGCATAGAAGACGCTGCCATCTTCCGCTCGACGGATGGCGGGAAGAACTGGCACGAGCTTGCGGGACTGCGTGGCCATGGCTCAGGGCCCCGTTGGCAGCCCGGGGCCGGTGGAATGTGCCTGCACAGCATCATTCTCGATCCAAGCAATCCCAACCGGATCTTCATCGCCATCTCGGCTGCCGGCGCCTTTCGCACGGACGATGGCGGCAAGAGCTGGCGGCCGATCAATCGCGGGCTGCGCTCCCAATACATCCCTGACCCGAATGCGGAGGTCGGCCACTGCGTCCACCACATCGCCATGCACCGCTCGCGCCCTGGCGTGCTCTTCATGCAGAAGCACTGGGACGTGATGCGCAGCGACGATGCCGGCGACTCCTGGAAAGAGGTCAGCGGAAATTTGCCGACCGACTTCGGCTTCGTGATCGACGTTCACGCGCACGAGCCGGAGACCATCTATGTGGTCCCAATCAAGAGCGACTCGGAGCATTATCCCCCGGATGGAAAGCTGCGCGTCTACCGCAGCCGCACCGGCGGAAACGAGTGGGAGGCGCTCACCAAGGGCCTGCCGCAAAGCGACTGTTATGTAAATGTGCTGCGCGACGCGATGACCATCGATTCGCTCGATAAATGCGGCGTGTATTTTGGCACTACCGGCGGGCAGGTGTACGCATCCGCTGACGCTGGGGACAGCTGGGCCCCGATCGTTCGCGACCTTCCCGCCGTGCTCTCCGTCGAGGTGCAGACGCTGTGATGGTCCGAGTCGAGCTCCCGGCGCATTTGCGGACGCTGGCGCAGGTGAGCGGCGAAATAAAGCTGGAAATCAAGAGCCAGGCCACCCAGCGCTCGGTCCTTGATGCGCTGGAGGCCCGCTATCCCATGCTTTGTGGCACGATCCGCGACCACACCACGCAACAGCGTCGTCCGTTCTTGCGCTTCTTCGCCTGCGAGCAGGACATCTCCCACGAGCTGCCGGACACCCCACTGCCGGATGCTGTCGCCTCAGGCGCGGAGCCTCTTCTGATCATCGGGGCCATTGCCGGCGGCTAGGCTGCCGGGGCTGCGCCCGGCGCTCTCAAACGTTACCGCATCGCAGCTCTTTGGGTTTGCGCATGAGGCGGGATTTGCGGTCCATGCGTCCTGGAATGGAGCCATAGCTCGACGACTATCGTATTGATGGAAAAACCGATCCAAAAGGCGATGCCAAAGAACTGCTTGGGTGAAAGATGCGTCAGAGTAGAAGTGGCAAAGAATACGCCCATCACTGGACGAGTCGTAGCGATGCCCAGAAGGATTCCGATCGCCCGAGTCATCCATCGCAACTTCAGCTGCTCCTCACCGCGTTGCTTATACCGGTAAGCACGAAACAGCGAGAATAAAAAAAGGCTGTTGAAGAAGAGGACAGCGGAGCGTTCTACCCATCCGCCCACCGAGTAGGCGCTCATTGCGTAAGCGGTAATTCCCACCATCGCCCCGAGTGGGAACCACAGTCGCTCTGCCCGCACCATGCCACCGGAGCGGCGAAACAAGACCACAGGAGACAATACGACAAACAGCAACGCAGGCAAAATGTGCGCCAGCGTGAGCGCCGCATGAGACGCAAAGGCGGCATCGAGCCCGGCCATCTGTGGTGGAGCGGATTGCGACGGATGGGCCAGCGCAACCAGGCGCCGGAGCACCACAGCCACGGCAATCACAATGCAAATCCAGAAGCCGATGTGTAATCCATAAGGCGCGGCGTGCTTCTCCAGTGGAGCTGCGCTCTTTGCTGCGGCTTGCGTCTCCATATCCGCCCTCCTGAATGAGATTTTAGTTTGCCGGTGAATCAGACCTTTACTGCTTGCTTATGAGCGCTGAATGGGCCGCCCTTCGGCCAAGCTGCAATTTGTCGCTGTTGTTTTCTGAAGGACATCTTGCGAGTGTGGCTGCACCTTTTCCGATTACGTACGTAAATAAAATGAAGAATGTTTCAATTTGAAAGCAATCAGCTACTAAGGCGCATACAAGATGCGGGTTTCGAACCATCTGAGGGCAAAATTGAAGTCGTCCACCCACGCAAGACTCAGGATCGCCACCAGTCGGGTATGCGGGCGTTGAGGAGAAAGTAGCTGCCTGAAATCTGCGCCTGCTTCAAAAAAAAGGGGACCAGCGAAGAGCACACTGGCCCTCTCTCCATCTGCTAAGCGAAATGCCGGGCGCAAGGCCCGGCATTCTTTTGAGCATTGCCATGCGCGTCTATTGGAGAAGCGTGCAGACGGCTTTGACCTCGGTATACAGCTCAATCGCATCTTTGCCCATCTCGCGCCCCCATCCTGACTGCTTATAGCCGCCAAATGGCAGCGCCGCGTCAAAGATGTTGTAGCAGTTGATCCAGACGGTGCCCGCCCTCAGCCTTGAGGCAAGCGCATGAGCCTTGGAGATGTCGCGTGTCCAAATGCCTGCCGCGAGGCCATAGATGGAGTCATTGGCCTGTGGCAGCACCTCATCTGGAGATTTGAACGGGACCGCAGTAACCACCGGCCCAAAGATTTCTTCCTGCACGATCTTCATCTTCGGATTCGTATTTACCAGCACCGTAGGCTCGACAAAATATCCCACATCGCCCGCTTTCCTGCCGCCCGCAACCGCCGTAGCGCCTTCCGCGAAGCCGGATTCGAGATACCCGCAGACCCGCTGCAGTTGCTCCTCTGAAATCAGCGGCCCCATTTGCGTGTTCGAGTTCAGGCCTGGACCGATCCGGATCTTCTTCGCTTGCTCAGCAATGCCTTCCACAACCTTATCGAAGATACGGTCCTCCACATAGAGACGCGAGCCCGCGCAGCAGCACTGTCCGTGGTTAAAGAAAATCGCGCTGGCTGCTCCCTGGATTGCGGCATTGAGATCGGCGTCACTGAATACCACGTTGGGCGACTTGCCGCCCAACTCAAGCGATACCTTCTTCAGATTTCCGGCAGCGGCTTGCAGGACCAGCTTGCCAACCTCCGTCGAGCCGGTGAACGCCACCTTGTCCACATCCATGTGTGCGGCAAGCGCGGCGCCGGCGGTTTCACCGTAGCCTGTAACTACGTTCAGCACGCCATCCGGGAGTCCTGCCTCTTGAGCAAGCTCCGCCAGGCGCAGAGCTGTAAGCGGCGTCTGCTCCGCCGGCTTGAGTACTACAGTGCAGCCCGTGGCCAGCGCCGGGCCAAGCTTCCAGGCAGCCATGAGGAGCGGGAAGTTCCATGGGATGATCTGCCCCACTACTCCCACCGGCTCGCGGTGAGTGTAGGCCAGATACTTCGCGCCCGGAGTGTAAGGAACACTGATGGGAATGGTGGCCCCTTCAATCTTCGTCGCCCACCCCGCCATGTAGCGGAACAAATCAATCGCCAATGGGACATCGGCAGCGCGGGCGACGGTGAGAGGCTTTCCATTATCGAGCGTCTCCAGCATTGCGAATTCTTCTGTATGGTATTCCAGCAAATCCGCAAGTTTCCATATGATGCGGCCACGCTCACTGGGCGTCATTCTCGCCCATGGGCCCTCTTCAAAAGCCCGGCGCGCGGCTTTTACAGCGAGATCGATGTCGGCCCTGTCTCCGGCGGCGACTTCAACCAGCTTTTCGCCGGTAGCGGGATTCAGAGTGGCAAAGGTTTTTCCGGAAACAGCATTCACCCATTTGCCATTGATGAATATCTTTTTCGGGGTTGAAAGAAAATCTGCAACGTAATCGTGAACTGTGGTGGTAACTGCTGTAGCCATGGAAACTCCTTCAGGTGAAGTCTTGGCCTCTGTGAGGACAACGATGTTACCACCATTCCAGAGCGGGAAACGGCAAAGCGCACAAATTCTTATGGCTGCAACACGTTCCACGAGGAAAGCGCATAATCAGCTCGCGGCTGCTTCCGCTATTACCGGATTGCGCAACCTCCCGATCTTCTCGATTTCGATCACTACCTCATCTCCGGGACGCAGCCAGCGCTGTGGAGTGCGGCCTAAGCCCACGCCTGCTGGAGTACCGGTACTGATGATGTCGCCAGGCTCGAGCGTCACCAGCGCCGAGATGTATTCGATAAGATCGGGTACGCGAAAAATCAGCTCTCGGGTATTCGAGTGTTGCAGCGTCTCATTGCCAATTTTCAGAGAGATGTCGAGCGTATGGGGATCGGGCACCTCGTCGCGGGTCACAATATGCGGCCCGATCGGGGCAAAGGTGCTGAGGCTTTTGCCCAGCGTCCACTGGGAAGTGGCAAGCTGGATGTCCCTTGCGCTCACGTCATTCAGAATGGTGTAGCCGAATACGTGATCTTCCCAGTTCTCCCGCGCAATGCGATAGCCGCGCTTCCCGATGACCACGGCAAATTCGGCTTCGTAGTCCGGTTTCTCTGTAACTTTAGGGAGGACAATCGGCGCCTCTGGCCCAATCACCGCAGTAGATAACTTCAGAAACACCGTCGGGACCGCCGGGATTTGCATATTCGATTCGATTGCGTGGTCGCGATAATTCAGGCCGATGCAAAAGATGGTTGGAGGCTTAGGCACCGGAGCAAGCAACCGGACGGAGTTCAAGGGCAGGAGATCTCCCGGGGAAAGCCCTTTCAGGCGTGACTCAACGGCCGCCCATGCCTGCTCTCCGGCGGCAATGAAAGAAATGGCATTGCCGTAACCCGAGCCTGCCAATGGAAAAATACCATCGCGGTGCAGGATCCCCGCACCAGTGCTCTTCTCTTTCACGAAGCTTACGAGACGCATAGAATTTTATTTTACGCGAGACACATGAGGCGGCGAGAACGCTGCCGCGATCAGCCACGCTCAATCCTGAAAGCGACCGCGTAATCCGACGGTTTTTCCGGCGGCAGTTGGACCTTCAGCCCGGTATCATCGCGCTCCCACTTCAGTTTTCCCGGAAAACCAAGCAACTCGACGTTGCTGATTTTACCAACGTCGTACTTGCTGTTGCTGGCGAGATCGGCAATCGTCGCCTGCTGCGCTGGCCAGCCCATTACAAAGGCATAGAGCGTCTGGCCTTTGGTGGTAAAGCGAACATCCTCCGCCGTAAGCTCCTTGCGCGCCTTTTCGTTGAACTGCGCTTTGGTGGACGCAGCTTGCGTTCCCGGCCCTCCGCCGAATGTCTTCCAGGGACGAGAATCGTAAATCGCCTCGTTATTGACCGCCATCCATTTTGTAATCTCCGCCAGGATGTTCAGCTCTTGCGCATCGAGCATTCCACTGGAGGGCAGCGGAAAGTTGAGCATCAGATTGCCATTGCGGCTGACGATATCCACCAGCATATCGATCACCATCTTCGGCGTTTTGTATTGAATGTCACGCTTATAATGCCAGTCGCCAATGCAGGTATCGGTCTGCCATGGGTTCGGCCAGATGCCATCTACCACGCCACGCTCCATGTCGAGCACGCAGGTTCCAACCTCGGAATCCTCCCGGCGCTTGCTTGTGTATACCGCCTCGACGTGGCCGCCGTGCAACCTTGCGCTCTGGTTATAGAGGTTCGCCACCAGTCCCAGCCCCCATTCTTCAAACGGAAGGTGCCCGTCGCTATAGAGCAGGTCCGGCTGGTACTGGTCGACCAAATCTTTGATCCGCAGAAACCATTGCCGCTTCCAGGATTCCGGGATGCCGTTTTCATTCCATTCGAGCTTGGTATCGACCTCCTGCACGGTGTGGTAAAAATCCGCATAGCGCGGATCGGCGCCATCATACGGCACGCCCGCGTACGGACCATCTTTATCGCTGCCATGGCTTACGGAAAACCATTTGTGGCTGATCCAGAGATGGTCGCTCACCCCGAAGCGCAATCCGTGGTTCAACGCAGCTTTGCGAAACATTCCCACAATGTCCTTCTTCGGGCCCATGTTCACGGCATTCCATCGGTTGTGCTTCGAGTTCCAGAGATCGAAATTGTCATGGTGGACGCCCATGCTCATAAAGTATTTCGCGCCGGCCTTTTTGTAGAGACCCACCAGGTAATCGGGATCGAACTTCTCTCCCTTCCACGCCGGGACCAGGTCCTTGAAGCCGACCTTTGAGGGATGGCCATAATGCTCGAGGTGATATTTGTATTGCCGCTCGCCCTGGATATACATATTGCGCGCATACCAGTCCCCTGCCTCGACCGACGATTGCGGCCCCCAATGCGCCCAAATGCCGAATTTCGCATTCCGGAACCACTCCGGGACCTGATAGCTCCTGAGCGACGCGCGAGTTCCCATGAATGGGCCGGGTTGAATTTGCGCGACGCTCTCTCCTTCCAGGGCAAAACTCCGCATCGACTTCAACGCGGGCACAGCCCCCGCCAAAAGCTTCATCATCGTCCGCCTCGTCATTCCCATCATCATTCTCCTCGCCAAAGTTTCGGGTGCGCCGCATCCCGGTATATTTTTATCAATATTCCGCGCAAATGAACAGCTTGCTTCCTGTGACGGATTCTTTGCGTTGCCCTACAATGAAATGAACTGAAGAGAAAAGTTTTCTAACCGGAGCACGATGGCTAAAACAAACGCAAGCGCCTCTCTCAACAATCCCGCCAGGCTGAAGGCATTCAGCAAAAAGAAAGACAACGAAATTCAGGTAATCGTAGAGACCCCCAAGGGCAGCCGCAACAAATATGCCTTCGATCCCGAACAGCGGATCTTCGAGCTCTCGAAGGTGCTTCCCGAGGGAATGGTCTTTCCCTACGATTTTGGGTTTGTGCCATCCACCAAAGCCGAGGATGGAGATCCGCTCGACGTGCTGATTTTGCTGGATGAGTCGGTCTCTGTAGGGTGCCTGGTGAAATGCCGGGTAGTAGGGGTGATAGAAGGGGAGCAATCCGGCAAAGATGAGACCGTACGGAATGACCGGGTGCTCGCTGTCGCCAAAGAGGCCCATACATACGCAAAAATCAAAGATGTGCAAGATCTTGGCAAGAACATGCTCTCAGAGCTGGAACACTTTTTTACCGCCTATCACGACCTTCGCGGAGAAAAATACACCGTGCTGGGGTGTAAAGGCGCGGACAAGGCCCTGAAATTAATCCGCAAATTGCAGGTCAGGCGCTGAAAATGAAGTTTCAAGTTTCAAAAGCGGACGATCACATCGCAATATTGACAGTGCTGAAAATAGCAGTGCAGCCCTCAATCTCGCCATGCGCGGCTCATGGCAAGGAAAACACGACAAGGGCCGCTGCATCTTAATTTGGGAATGCATTTCAAACGTCAGCTTTTCACTTTGTTGCCTATTGTCCTTCTGTGTGCCTGTGGGGGCGGCAGCTCTCTACCCCACCCGGAAGCACTCCGCAAATACAGCATGTCGTCCTGGTTGTGGAGGAAAATCAACGTTATGAGAATATCTATGGCAATTCTTCCATGCCATACCTCAACAGCCTGGCCTCGCAATATGGACTGCAACGAATTACTATGCCGATGTTCATCCCTCGATCGGCAATTACTTCATGCTCACCACCGGGCAGGTCGTCACGGTTGACGATAGCTTCCAGCAGACCGTGAGCGCCGATAACATCGTCCGGCAACTGGTCGGCGCCGGAAAAACCTGGAAAAGCTATGCCGAAAGCTTGCCCGCCGCAGGATATACCGGCGACGATGTATATCCTTACCTGAAGCACCATAATCCCTTCGCCTATCTCTCCGATGTAGTCGGGACCCAGCAAGCCAGCAATCTGGAGCCTTTCTCGCAATTTGCAACCGATCTCGCGAGCAACAATTTGCCCGGCATTTTCTTACATTGTGCCCAATGCAAATGATGATATGCACGATTGTCCAGCAGGGATGAGCACTTGCACAGCAAACGATCAGGCGGCAGCCGCCGACACATGGCTGAAGACCAATATCTCCCCGCTGCTGGCAAATGCCGCATTCCAGCAAGGCGGGATCTTGATCATTACGTTTCATGAAGCGGACATGGCAGATCTGCGCAATGGGGGCGGCCACGTACTCACAGTAATCGCAGGGCCGGCGGCCAAGACCGGGTATCAATCGAGCACTTTTTATCAACATCAAAGCCTGTTGCGCCTGATGCTGAAGAGTCTTGGAGTCAGTTCATTTCCTGGGGCCGCCGCCAGCGCCTCCGACATGAGCGAGTTTCTCAAATAGGCGATAGAGCTTTGGCCTTCCAGTGTGGCTACCGCAAGGCGAGCTTAATCAATCGTTCCTCATCGTCGAGGCGCTCAATCGCGATCTCCGCGTCGCCTTCGCGGCGGAAGCGCTCGAACTTATCACCCCACTCGATGAGCAGGATATTGTTCTCATCCATAAGATCCTCGAGGCCAAGAGTGCTCAATTCGCGCTCGGTATCGATGCGATATAGATCGATATGATAAAGATTGGCGCGAGGCCCACGGTATTCATGTACCAGAGTGAAGGTCGGACTGGTGACCTCTTCCGCAGCGGCGGCCTGAAAGCCTTCGGCAATTCCCTTCACCAATGTCGTCTTGCCCGCTCCTAGATCGCCGCGCAGCACGATGATGGAAGACGGAGAGAGGAGCGATGCCATCTCCCTGCCGGTCTGGATGGTTTCCTCTGCCGAGTGGCTGCGATAAGTCTTTTTCATTGCCGTCGAGGTCTTCCCTGCAGCCATACTACAGGGCTGGTACGGCGCAGGGATTCCCGGAAGGCGCGGGAGAGGTGATTGAGCAGATCGGTGGCCAGTAGCGAGGGCTCTTCCTCCTGGGCCAGCGCGATGTCCCCCGCCAGGCCGTGCAGGTGGACCGCAGCGCAGACAGCATCGACTGCGCGGGCTGGAAATTGGGCCAGCACGCCGGCCACGATGCCGGTCAGCACGTCTCCAGTCCCGCCTTTGGCCATGCCGGGATTTCCAGTGGTATTGATGTATACCTTGCCGTCGGGAGCGGCGAGCAGCGTGCGCCATCCTTTCAACACCAGAATGAGCTTGTGCTGGATGGCGAAGTTACGCGCGATTGAGACGCGGTTGCTCAGGATGCGATCGACGCTCAGCCCGGTCAGTCGCGCCATCTCGCCGGGATGAGGGGTAAGCACCAGCGGGCGCTTGCTGCCGTCGAGCAGCTCGGTCTTGTTCTGAAAGGCATTCAGTCCGTCGGCATCGAGCACCATCGGAAGCTCGCAGCGGGCGACAAAGCTGCGGATAAATTCCTGGGTCTCCTGGTTTTGCGAGAGGCCCGGCCCAAGGGCAACGACCGTCTTGCCACGCAGCATGTTTTCGAAGCCGCCACCTTCAAGCGCGTGTCCGGAGATCGTGCCGGCATCGGTCTCATCAAGCGGTTCGGTCATCAGCTCCGGCGCGAATCCGGCCACGATGGGCAGAATGCTTTTGGGTACCGCCGCGGTCGCCAGACCAGCTCCGGCGCGCAATGCTCCCATGGAAGTCATGGCGGCTGCGCCGGACTTGCCAACCGACCCGGCGATCACCAGCACATGTCCAAAGTCTCCCTTGTTGGAGGTGACGCTGCGCTTTTTGAATATTGAACTGCGGGAGCCGCACCACTCCAATCCGGAGCGCGACTCAACTGCCTGCGGCGGCGAGCCAATCGGCACAACCAGGATCGGACCATGAGTGAGGAGCGAGAAGACATGCGCCGGTTTCGGAGCGGTAAAGGTCACGATGGCGCTGCTGCGGCAGGCGTGCGGCTGATCGAAGTCGGTGGAGTCCGCCTGGACCCCGGTAGGCAGGTCTACGGAAACTACCGGACATCGCGCCTCGGCAAAAAGCTGGACGGCCCGCTGCGCCAGCGCGGTCAGTGGAGGGCTAAAGCCGGTGCCCAGTATGGCGTCAACCAATAAGTCCGCATCGAGATAGAGGCTGCGTACAGTTTTGCTCTCCAGCTCTCTCGCATTCTTGGCATAGAGCACTGGAATCGAGACCCGCTCAAACATCGTGCGGGCATCGCCCTTAAGATCACCGGGCTCAGCGAGGAGCAACACGCTGATGGCCCTGCCCGCTTCATGAAGCTTGCGCGCGGCAACGAAGCCGTCGCCCCCGTTGTTGCCTCGTCCGCAGATCACGGCGATGCGATGCGCCTGTGGGAACTCGGCAGTACAAAACTCGGCGACCGCCGTCCCGGCATTTTCCATTAGCTGAATGGATGGAACGCCAAATTTTTCCGTGGTAGCACGGTCGATCTCGCGCATTTCAGCAGCGGTAACGATTTTCATGCGCAGTGGATCCTAAGCACGCAATGCCCAGGACTAGGATATAGAAAACTTCATTTAAGCGCGAAGTCTCATCAATAGTCCTAGTCGGCCATGGTGGGAGTTTTCTCGACTAACTCCCTCTGCACCCGGCTGTTATGACGGCCATAGGTAAAATAAACCACCATCCCGATTGCCAGCCAAATGAAAAGCCGCGCCCAATTGACCCATCCCAACTTATACATCATGTACCCATTAAATATGATGCCAAGGATCGGCACCACCGGGACCCAGGGAGTGCGGAAAGGCCGGGGCTGCCCGGGATTGGTCTCCCGCAGCACCATCACGGCGATACATACGATGACGAACGCCAGCAGCGTGCCAATGTTCACCATTTTGCCGATATCATCGATCGGGGTAATGCTTCCGACGATCGCCGCGAGCAGGCCTACCAGGATCGTGTTCTTCCAGGGCGTACGGAACTTAGGGTGGACGGCCGCAAAGAACTTCGGAGGAAGCAGTCCATCCTTGGCCATTGCGTAGAGCACGCGGGTTTGCCCGAGCAGCATGACCAGCATCACGCTTGTCAGTCCGGCGAGCGCCCCCAGGGTAATAATGTGGGAGGCGCCGGTAAGTCCGCGGTCCAGAAATGCGCGGGCAATGGGGGCTTCGATGTTGACATCGCGCCAGGGCACCATACCGGTGAGCACGCCGGCCACCAGGATATACAACAAAGTGCAAATCAGCAGGGAGCTGATGATCCCGATCGGCAGGTCGCGTTGTGGATTTTTTGCCTCCTGTGCAGTGGTGGATACAGCATCGAATCCGATATAGGCGAAGAATATATACGCTGCCCCGGCCCCGATTCCGGAGAGCCCATATGGGGCGAAGCTGCTCCAATCATGTCCCCAGTTGCCGGTGTTCACGTATTTGAGGCCCAGGAAAATCACGAATAGTACGACCGCGACTTTGAGCACCACAATCCCCGAATTGAAGCGGGCGCTTTCCTTAATGCCGATCACCAGTATGGCCGTAATGAGGAGCGCAATCACAAAGGCGGGGAGATTGAAACCAAACTCAACCCCGAAAATTTTTGGGGCATTCAGCAGATCGTGGGCGCGCTGCACCAGTTCCGGGGAATGAGTGCTGATAATTTCGGTGACTTTAACCAAAAAGGGCTGGGACCCAGCCACCAATGAGGGATCGGAAGCTTGCGCCATCTGCCTGGCGATGACGTTTTCTGCGGTACGCAGGGCCGTCCAATGGTCGTAAGCCAGCCACAACGGCATTCTGATATGCAACATATCGAGGAGTTCGATGAAATGGTTGGACCATCCCGAGGAGACCGTGCTTGCGCCCATGGCATACTCCAACGTCAGGTCCCATCCTATGATCCAGGCGAAGATCTCACCCAGCGTGGCGTAGGCGTAGGTGTAGGCGCTGCCGGCCAGGGGGATCATGGCCGCAAATTCGGCGTAGCACAGACCGGCGAAGGCACAACCCATGCTCGACAAAAGAAACGAGAGCATCAGGCCGGGGCCGGCATAGTGGGCGCCCAGGCCCGAGAAGACGAAGATTCCCGCGCCAATAATCGCACCAACCCCCAGTGCGGTAAGTTGAAAGGGACCGAGCGTCCGCTTCAGGCTGTGTTCGTTATTTTCTTCAGACTCCGCGACCAACAGCCGTATCGGCTTTTTTGCCAAAAGATTGGCCATCATCTCTCCTTTTGTATCTTTAGGTCGGCTACGCTCCGGCGGGACCAGATTAAATACACTGGAATCCCCAGCAGCACAATGATCAGGCCGGGCCAGGTGTACTGCGGTTTATAGCGCAATAATACGACATCGATGAAGATGGCCATCAAGATATAAATGGCCGGCAGCACCGGATATCCAAAGGCCCGGTATGGACGCTCAACATCGGGCCGGGTGCGACGCAAAACGAATAATCCCGCAATCGTCAGGATATAGAAGATGATCACCGCGAACATGGTGAGATCAAGAAGCTGCCCATACGATCCCGAGAGACATAAAATACACGTCCAGATTGCCTGAAATATCAGCGAAGCGACTGGGGTCTTGTAGCGGCGATGTAGCCGTCCGACAGAGCTGAAAAACAGCCCATCCTGCGCCATGGCGTAATAAATACGGGCGCCTCCAAGGATCAGTCCGTTGTTGCACCCGAAGGTGGAGATCAGGATGGCCAGGGCCATGAGCGCAGCGCCGCCGGAGCCAAACATTACCGTCATAGCGGCTGTGCCCACCCGGTCGGCCTGGGCGTGCTGGATACCCGCCTGACTGGCCTTTGTTGCCGCCTCCCAGGACGGGTCCGAGTGGGCCGGAGCCGGAGCAACCAGGACCTGTGCGCTGGTCGAGGAATCCACTCCGCGCAGTGGAAGAACTTTAAGATAGACCAGATTACAAGCGATATAGAGCAGGATCACCGTTCCCGTTCCAATCGCCAGCGAAAGCGGCAGATTGCGGCGGGGATTCTTGACCTCGCCGGCGGTGAAGGTGACGTTGTTCCATGCGTCGGCGGCAAAAAGCGACCCTACCTGCGCCACCGCAAGAATGGTAAAGAACCCCACCATCGCGATTGGCCCGCCCACCCCAACCTCTACCGGATGCTTTATGCTCCAGCCCGCGTTTTGCCAGAATTGAGAGAAGTTCGTGTTGTGAAAGACTGCGCCGTATCGCTGTCCAATGAAAATTCCGGCAATAACCAAGGCGAATAAGGCCGCAGCTTTCGCGAAGGTAAATATATTCTGTACCGCTGCCCCTGTCTTCACGCCGAAGATATTCACGCCGGTAAGCACCAGGATGGTAAGAATGCCGACAAAGTTTTGGGTGTTCAGGCCAACATCCATGTTGCCAAGCACCATGGGTCCTACACGCCAGGCGGGAACATGGCCGATGTGCCAAATCCAATTGGTGGCGGAGACATTGGGAAGGAATACACCCATGAACTTGCCGAATGCGACCGCGACGGCGGCAATGGTTCCGGTCTGGATCACCAGGAACATGGTCCAGCCGTAGAGGAAACCCCAGAGCGGGCCTAGGGCCTCGCGCAGATACACATACTGCCCTCCAGCTTTGGGCATCATGGCAGCAAGTTCGCCATAGGCCAGGGCCGCGGTGATGGTCATGAAGCCGGTAATCATCCACGCCAGAATGAGCAGCGCTGGAGAGTCCACCAGCCGGGCTATGTCCGCCGAGACAATGAAGATACCGGACCCGATCATGGAACCGATGACCATGGTGGTGGCGCTGGTAAGGCCGAGGCCTTTTACCAGTCCGCTGGATTCGGTTTCAACCGGAGTACCGGGGTGGGAGGCTTGGGTTTGTGTGCTCACAAGTGTTCTAGTTTTACCCTAATCGGCAAAAGAATTCCTCACTTCTTTTTCGCGGAGCGCGCAAAAGAGCGGAAATAATGGCCACGGAATCCGCGCCGGCCTCAATCACCGAGCGACAGTTCTCCAGGGTGATCCCTCCAATGGCCACCAATGGCTTTGAGGTGGCCGCGCGCGCGGCCCGCACGCCCTCCAGTCCAATTACCGGGTCAGGATTGATTTTAGTCGTGGTTTCGAAGACCGGCCCTATGGCGATATAGTCGGCAGAGGTCTTCTCTATCCTGCTGACCTGCTCCAGGTTGTGCGTGGAGACCCCCAGCCAGCGCTCCGGACCGACAACTTTGCGCGCTCCCTCCGGGCTGAGATCATCCTGCCCCAGGTGGACGCCGTCAAAATCGGCTGCCAGGCAGTAATCCGCTCGATCGTTCATGACGAGCCGGACGCCGGCATTCAGGTCAGCAACGCGGCGCAGCTCGCGGGCGTAGCTCAAAATCTTCTTTGGTCCCTCGGATTTACATCTGAGCTGGATCAGGGTGACCCCGCCTTCGATCATTTCGCGCGCGTAGGACGCGATACCGGTTTGGGAGGGGTCCTGCGACAAAGCGGGGTCAATGATAGCGTATAGACGGGGAAGAGTAATCAAGAATTGCTCTTCTGCTCCAGAAAACGTTCCATAAATTTAGTATCGAACTTCGCCGCCAGAAAATCGGGGCTCTGCATGATGCGCCGGTGCAGCGGGATGGTGGTAAAGATCCCCTCCACGATGAACATCTCCAGGGCGCGTGACATGCGGGAGATGGCCTCTGCCCGGTCCTTACCGTGGGTGATGAGCTTGGCAATGAGAGAATCGTAATAGGGTGGAATGACTCCTTCGGCGTAAGCGGCGGTATCGACGCGGACGCCCGTACCTCCGGGAGTATTGAAAGATGTGATTTTGCCGGCTGAGGGGGTAAATTTCTCCGGATGCTCGGCATTGATCCGGCATTCGATGGAATGTCCACGGACGGTAATTTTTTCGTCCAGAATCTCACTCAGCCGGGCCCCGGCGGCGATCAGGATCTGGCTCTTTACCAGGTCCAGGCCGGTCACCATCTCCGTAACCGGATGCTCCACCTGGATGCGCGTATTCATCTCGATGAAGTGCATACTGCGGTCTTCATCCATCAGGAACTCAATAGTCCCGGCGTTCACATAACCTATTTCGCTCAGGCAGCTTTCCAGCTTCGATCCAATCTGCTTGCGCAGCTTTTCATCGATCTGGGTCGAGGGGGCCTCCTCGATCAGCTTTTGATGACGGCGCTGGATACTGCATTCACGCTCTCCCACGCTGATCACCTTGCCATATCCATCGGCCAGAATCTGAAACTCGATATGGCGCGGCCGCTCGATGAACTTCTCCATATAAAGATCGCCGTTGCCGAAAGCTGCGGCGGCTTCTGAATGGGCGGCGCGATAAAGACCGGGGAGGTCCTCGGGGGCGCGAATCACGCGCATGCCGCGTCCGCCTCCTCCGGCGGAGGCCTTGAGAATAACCGGATAGCCGACTTCTTTGGCCCACTCCAGCGCCTCTTCTTCACTCTGAATCACGCCTTCGGAGCCGGGAAGGATCGGGACCCCGGCTTTCTTCATGGCTACGCGGGCCTTCTCCTTCTCGCCCATCAGACGCGTGATGTGGGGAGGCGGACCGATAAATTTAATGCCGGAGGTCTCGCAGACCTCGGCAAAATTGGCGTTTTCGCTCAACAGTCCGTAACCGGGATGAATGGCCTCCACGTTGGTGATCTCGGCAGCGCTGATCACGGCGGGAATGTTGAGGTAACTTTCGGCCGAGCGGGGCGGACCGATGCAGATCGCTTCATCGGCAAAGCGGACGTGCAAGGAGTTCCGGTCGGCTTCGCTATAGACCGCGACCGTTTTGATGTCCAGCTCCTTGCAGGCACAAATCACGCGGAGCGCAATCTCTCCGCGATTGGCAATCATGATTTTCTTGAACATGGGAAAATTCAGGGACCAGTATCTGTCCGAGCTTGTGGTCTATCCTTTGCCTCGAACTAAAAATAACGGCTGGCCGTACTCGACCGGCTGTCCATTGCTTACCAGACGCTTCACGATCTCTCCGGCATGCTCGGACTCAATTTCATTCATCAGCTTCATGGCTTCGATGATACACAGGACCTGCCCTACGTTGATCTGGTCACCTATCTTCACGAATGCCGGAGAGCCGGGCGAAGGAGATTCATAAAAAGTCCCAACGATAGGCGATTTGACCGTTTGCAGGTCTTCTTCCTGCTCCGGCGCCGGAGCAGTTGGGGGAGCAACGCTGCCAGGCCCGGCATGGGCGGCAGGCTGAGGCAGGCCTGAAGACTGGGCGCCCGGCACCGGAACATAGTGCATGACAGGCGTGCTCCCTTCAGCCCCCCTCTTAATGCGGACCTTTACATCTCCCTGCTCCAGCTCAAACTCGGAGATGTCCTTTTCAATCAGGAACTCTATCAGTTCTTTCAGCTCTTTTTGGTTCATTGAATTCCGTGGAAGTACTTGGTTTTAACAGATTTTGAACTGCGTTGCTTTCCAGACCCAGTCAAATCGCAATGAGATCTTTGGCGGTGGGAGTGAGCACTTCACAACCGGATGGAGTCACCCTCACCGTATCTTCAATCCTCACTCCGCCAAGTCCAGGGATATAAACTCCCGGCTCGATTGTGATCACCATGCCCGATTTCAACAACTCGCCCTGTCCTTTTGCAATTCGGGGCGACTCGTGGATCTCCAACCCGAGGCCGTGGCCCGTGGAGTGGGTAAAGTATCTGGCGAATTTCGATCGCTCCAGGACCTCGCGCGCCGCCGCATCCACTACTCCGGCCTCGACTCCCTCTTTTACCGCATCGATAGCCGCCAACTGGGCCTGCAGCACCGCATCGTAAATGGAACGAGAACGGCCATCGATTGCACCGGCATGGATGGTGCGAGTCATGTCGGAACAATAACCGCTTACTATAACACCATAATCCAGAATGACGAATCCGCGCTTTTCTATGGGTTGTCCGGAAGCAACCCCATGAGGCAGCGCAGAACGCAGCCCGGAAGAGACCAGAGTATCAAAGGCCATGCCTTCCGCGCCGGAGCAGCGGCATGCGTATTCGATCTCTGCCGCAATACGGCCCTCGGAAGTTCCCGGCTGTAGCTTTTCTAGAATTTTGGGGAAGATGCTGGAAGCGAGCATAACGGCGGACCGAATCTGTTCCAGCTCGGCTGCATCCTTCTGCATCCTCAATTTTTCGACCAGTCCCGAGGTGGAACGAAGCCGGACCCTGCCCGCCATGCCCTGCTTTCGAAATAGCTTTGCGAGCTCCTGCCGCCCGGCAAAGGTGACGTGATCGGCCTCAAAGCCAAGATTGCGCACCTCTGCGCTGGAGAGCCAGTCTACAGCTCCGGACAGGGCAGCTCCCTTGCCCACCACCACCCTGGCCCCGCTAACTTCGGCCTTCGCCTGCCCGGTATAACGGCCATCGGTAAAGAAGGCGGCTCTGTGCTCCGCAATTGCCAGGACGCCAGCGCTGCCGGTAAATCCGCAGAGGTATCGGACATTGGGGAGGTGGGTGACGAGCAGGGCTTCCAGTCCCAGCTCTTTTAGCCTCGCGCGAAGGCGCCGTTGCCGGCGTTTGTAGTCCATAGAATGTCAGCAAAAATTGAGGCCTCCATTACTGGAGGCCTCTCCATACTAATTCTTGACGGTTAGGTTGGGATAATTTTCGGAGTAAGGAAGAAGATCAGCTCCTGGGTCTGGGTTTTGACCGCCTTGCGCTTGAAGAGGTTTCCCAGGACCGGAATGTTCCCCAGATATGGCACTTGAGAATAAGTGATGTTGTCTTGTGTCTGAATCACTCCACCGATGACGACCGTCCCTCCATCCTTCACCAGGACCTGGGTCGTGGCCTGCTGGGTGATGAGAGAAGGGTTGCCCTGGACCTGCTGACTGAAATCGGGTGTGGTATTTTCCACGTCAACGTTCAGGAAGATAGTGCCTTCAGCGGTAATCTGCGGGCGCACCTGCAAGCGCAGAAATGCGTCTACATACTGCACACTGGGCGGTCCGCCCAATTGTCCCAGGGTCACCACCGGGATGCGCACGCCTTGACGCACCAGCGCCTGAATGTTGTTTTGCGTGACCACTCGAGGACGGGAAAGGATCTTGAGCAATCCGCGAGACTCAGCAGCGGTGAGGACGACGTCCAAGCGATGGTTCGAACCGATATTGAAGAATTCAAACCCGCTGGTAGGTCCTACTGCCGGCAAATTACTGAAGAAAGGAATTTGACCGGACGAATTCACAGCATAAGGCGCACTGGCAGGGTTGCCTCCGGGCGCTCCAGTTGAGGTCACCATCGTGGGGGTGTATCCCACAGCCGGGGTTCCCCCCATAAATGAGGACATATTTCCCCATGAGCCGCCGACCTGAGTTCCAAGATCGCGCGCGAAATTTCGGCTCGCAGCTACTACGCGGGCCTCGATTTCCACCTCTGGTGTTTTCCGGTCAAGCTCCCGCAGCAAGCGGTCGATGTTCGGAATGACGGACGGAATATCGGAGATGATAAGCCCGTTGGTCCGCTCGTCGGAGATGATATCGCCGCGCTGTGAGAGAAATTGCTTGAGCGTGGGGACTACTTCCTTTGCTGTTGCATAGCTCAAATAACGGGTCACTGTGATCTTGTCTACGGCAAGCGCCTGCGCCTCGATGGCCGCCCGGCGAAGGTCGGCTTCCCTCTTCAGCGTGGCCGGGAGGGCAATGCGCAGAATGTTGCCGCTGAGCTGGCATTCCAAACCATTATTGTTGAGCACAATGCCGAGCGCCTGGTCCCACGGCACGTCATCGAGGACCAGCGTCAGAGAGCCGCTTACCCCGGGATCCAGCACCACGTTCAATCCGCTGATATCGTGGATAAGGCGAAAGAAATCCTTTAAATCGACATCTTTCAGGTTGACCGAAATCGGTTCTCCGGTATACCGGCCGCTATTGCATCCGATGGTCGTGACTGCGGCCTGCGAATACTGGAGATGCGCGCCACTGCCACTGGCAGAAGTAGCCGCTGGAGCTGAAGACGGCGCCTGCGTAGTTGAAGCCGGTGCAGTTGAACCTGGCTGTGTCGTCGAACTTGGCTGTGACTGCATCTGCTGCACAGCGGACTGCACTCCCGCGGGCTGTATGGTCGATTCCTGCGCCGCTTCCATAAATGCGGCGTTCATCGCGGCAGGTTTCATCGCAGCATTCGCCGATGCTGTGTTCTTGGGCGTATAGCCCGGTTCTATGATTACAAAGTCCTGGGCCACGGCGGGCGACGCCTTGGCCGATGTAGCTTTATCTGCCGCCACCTCCGGCTGAGATGCCGCCTGATTGACAGTCTGCGTCGAATGATTGGCGGCAATCTCCTGGCGGGAAGCAGCCGGAAGTACTCTTACCGTCCATTTTGCCGCCGAACCTGCAAGCTCAAACTTGCGAGGTGACATTAAATCCACCACCAGGCGCGTAACTGGCGGCGTGGCTTGATATTGGGATATACGGACTGCCTTGATTCCCTCGCTGTGGACCTCAATCTGCTGGGCGTGCTTCGCCACTACTGCGTTCGGCAAATCCACCACGATGCGGTCCGGCGAAACCAATCGGATCGCCTTCGGGTCCTTGATCCCGACCGCGTGGATTTCGACATCCACCCCATCATGGGAGCGCACCAGCGAAATGCCGCTCACTTTGACCGGCTTAGCATGGTAGACAGGGCTGGGGCCGACCGTTGGGGCCAGCGTCCGAACTTCCGCCTTTGCCGTAGTCACCGCTTGCGTCGCAGAAGGATCATTCCGGCTGGCAGCGCCCGACTCCGGGGTCACCGTTACCAGCAATTCCTTCTCCGCATCCTGTAGGCCGATGACAGTGTGCGGCTCCAGGGAAACTTCGATCCGGGCGACTTGAATGCCCTGCGCTCCCTTATACGAGGAGACGCGATATGAGACCACGCCGGGCAAATTGACGGTGTGCGCATTGCCATCGATTTTGTCGACGGATGCTCCCGCCAAATCGATGAGCAGAAGATTGTCAGCCGGCCGGTACTCGTTGTGGACCAATCGTCCGTTCGCATGAATGGCAAGGACACTGGAATTTCCAGACGCCTGGACCGCTACGCCAGTCACTTGCGAATCGGCCGCCGCCAAACCGCATAAAAGCGCCGGCAGCAGAATAAACCACAGTTGCTTTAGCCTCATCTCGTCTCTCCCTCACGATCTATCAGCATTGGCCACGGACCGTGCGCGGCTTGGTCCCAACTGGATGGAAAACTTTTCTTGACCGTGCCGCTTACCTAGCCGGCGCTGGCACAATTAAATATCGCGCACAGCGACTTTGCTGTTTTAAAACTCTTTTACAGAAACTGCGCTTGCCTTAAACCATCGCAAAAAACGTTGACTGCTGAAATTGCAGCCTGCATTTATACTGACGGGGCAGTGACCTTCTTCACCACTTCCCGCGTCGTCGAATGTCCAAGCATGTCTTGCATGGTTTGACGGAAAAACACTGTGTCTCCCGTAATTCTTTCCACCGTTCCATTGAAAAGAGCGTCGTTTTCGTGTAGGACATAAGGCCGCTTGGCCGCATTTTCAACCAATGCCATATTGCCTTCGCGGGTCTTGATAATGCCTTTCAGCACCACTTGCTCGATATCCAAACAACGCTTTCCGGTCGCGCAACTTCCCGCGGCCGCGCTCGTCATCCCCTTATGGATTGGGTTGACAAAGGGATCTCTCTGCCCCTGTCCATACACTTTATGGATCACCGCCGCTGCGGACGCTGGCGGGGGCGGCTGCACTGCAACTACCGCAGGCTTTACGACCGTTTTCGCGGCATCGGGTTTCCCCGCCTTCAGCGCTGAATTGGGCGCGGCAGACTTCACCGCAACCGGCTTTGCCCCGGGGCTTGGATGTTTGGCATCGGCAACTACAGCCTTGGCGTGATCTTTCGCCGGGACGGCTGAAGGACCTTTCGCCGGAGCAGGCGCCGCAGCGGTTTTAGAAGCAGTAGCCGTATCTTTCTTCACCGGACTGTTGGCGGCTGGTTTGGAGCTTTTTAAGTTTTGCAACGGGATAGAAACCGGCTTGGCAGCCACTATGCTCTGCTTCGCAGCAAGCGCATTCTGCTTGCCAGCCACGGCGGGCTGTTTCGCGGTCGCGGCGGGTTTCGCAAGACTAGTGGACGGCTTGACCGATGCCGGGTTACCGGCGCTCTGCGCCTTCGGCTTAGCGTGGTCGGCCGCCTGGGCCTGCTTGGAACCCGGGGCATTGCTGGCTTTAGGAGTGAAGGGCGACTTCGCCGGCGACGGCTTCAGCGGCGGAGCGGGACTGGCCTTTACCTGGACGTGGGTCGAGTCCGCGCCGCTCTGGCCCGGTGTATTGGCCGGGGCGCTTTGCCCAACAGCAATCCCACTGAGCAGTGTTATCAAAATGAGTTTATTTGCATTCATCACGATGGATTCCATGGTGCTCATCCTGCTCTCACTTATTTCTTTTCCGGTGCAGCGGCGGGTTCAGCCGCTGCGTTTGCCGGCTTGCTGAAGAAAGTTTTGGCCGTGCAGGCCACCGTCACGCTCTCATTCGGAGCATAGTCATATTTGCGCTTTGCCACAGAGCCGCTTTTGGCCCCAATTCCGGACATGCGCAAATTGTCCACGTTCACAATGCGTTCCATTCCCGCAATGTGGTCGAAAAAGTTCAACATCGCGTAGTAAGGACCGTCGAGCTCCACGTCAAAGGGAACTTCGGTGTAATACTGTTTGGCCGCTACGGGTTTGGCCTCAAAGCTGCGGATTTCAATTCCAGAACTGCTGGCCGCCTGCTCCATCTCGCGAATGAAATCATCGGCGCTCTTCACATCCGGAACGATCCTTCTTTGCCGCTCCATTTGCAGTTGGAGACTGGCAATCTGCGTCTCAAGGGCATTGAGTTTGCCCTCAAAGGGCCGCAGCTTGGCATTTTCCGCTTGCTTTGCCTGGAGCCGGCCAAGGTCTTCCTGATTTTTCGTCTTTTTATCCCCAAGTCCGGGATAAGGTCCGTACCAGGCAAGCGCAAAGGCCACGATTCCCGCCAGTATCGCAACTCCTATCTGGCCAATAACCGGCAATTGTTTGAATTTGTTCATCGCTATTTCCTGCCCCTATCTAAGACTTTCCAGCCGGCGTGACTGGCTTTGCAATCAGTTTCTGGCAAACCAGGATAAAGTTGAAAGCTTGCATGTTTTTCACGCCCTCATCCTGATAGGTCTCTTTGATCTCAACTGTTTTGAAGTAGCCCGACTTGGTGAGGTTCGTCATCAGGTTGGCAACGGCGTTCGCGCTCAAAGCGATGCCCTGCACATTGATTTCGGTGCCAGCATCGCTCATACTGCTGAGCCAAACTTCATCGGTCGCATTGATCGTTGTGCCCACCGTATCCAGCAGATTTACCGGTCCGGACTGGTTGGCGCGCAGATCGTCAATCACTTTGACCCGGTTCTGATACTCCGCGGCCTCCTTTTGCCGCTCCTCGAAGCGGGATTTAATCGCCGCCAGCCGGAGAGCATCGGCCTCTTCCTTCTTGATTTGCTGCTGGATTTTTTGCGATTCGACATCGTAGCCATGGCCTATATACAGCGATGCCACCATCGCCATGCTGATCGCGATCACAAACAGAAGGACTGGATTCGGGCCTTCGGAAGGCAGGACCGTGATGGCCGGGCCAGTACGCTTTGCTTTCGGTTTAGGAGCGCCTAAAAGATTAATGCGAATCATAGCTCTTCAAAACTCCTTAGGGCCAATCCCACTGCAACCGCGAGTTGTCCCGCATGTTGCTCTTCCGCCAAAGCCGCCTCTTTGGCCGGGACCGAAGAGGGCACAACGCGGCGAAACGGATTCAAAAGCTCCACCGGAATCGAAAATTCCTGCCGCAACGCCTCGATCAGGCCCGGCACCCTGGAGGAGCCGCCGGCCAGATAGATCCGCTCAATATGCTCTCCGGGAGCGGTGGCGCGGAAAAAGTCGAAGGTCTTTTGAATTTCCAGGACAATGATCTCGGTCACCTGCTGCAAAATCGGCAACTTGGCGTCTTCGCTGACGGTACCGACCTGCTGGCCGAGCTTCAGCGATTCTGCGTCTGCAAAACTCAGGTCGAGCTCTTTCTGGAGCGAATCGGTGTACTGATTTCCGCCGACACTCACATCCCGCGTGAACAACGGCGTGCTGCCCTTCACGATATTGATGTTCATCACGCTGGCCCCCAGGTTCAGCAGGGCGACCGTAGAGGTGGGAGACGGTTCATAGTTGTATTCGTAGCAGTTCTGCAGGGCAAAGGCATCGATGTCCACAACTGCCGGCGTGCGGCCCGCCAGGTTGAGCACGTTGGTGTAGTTGAGAATTTTGTCCTTCTTTACCGCCACCAGCAGCACATCCATCTGCGGCTCGTCGGGAGAATCGGTAAGGATCTGGTAATCGAGATTCACGTCCGAGATGTCGAAAGGAATATGCTGCACAGCTTCTGTCTGGATGGCCTCGCCGAGTTCGGCCTCGGTCATGGTCTGCATCGGAATCTTTTTCACGATGACCGAATGCCCGCTCACCGACGTCGCCACCGCTTTCGAGGCGATCTTGTGGTCGGAGAAGATCTTGGCGATCGCGCTGGACACATTGCCGCTATCGACGATCATCGAATCGACTACGATGTCCGCGCCCAGTGGCTCCACTCCAAGATGCGCCACATAAATTTCGCCTCTGGACTTTTTCAGCTCCACCGCCTTGATGCTGCTGGAACCTATGTCCAGCCCCACGATGGTTTTCGCTCCACCAAATCCAAACATTGCCTTTGCCTCGCTTGCGCCTTCCAGCCGGACTGCCCGGAAGCGCCGATTACCTGCTCACTGACGAAACCTGTTAATGCCCCGAAGCCGCGCGCGCCGCCCCGGGCTTCTTTTTGCCTTCCTTACCTTCTCCCAACATGCTCTTTTGTTCCATCCATTGGTCGAGGAGGGTCTTCTTGAACTTCCAGCGGTTGCCCAGCTTGAAGGCAGGGATTTTGTCCTCGTAAACGTACTTGTACAGCGTGTCGGGACTGATCCCCAGATATTGCGAAGCCTGGCGGATGTTCATCACTTCACGCGAATCTGCACCCATAAAGACTGTGCCCTTTCCACAGCTATTCCTCTTATCGCCTCTTGAGCGGGCCGTTCCTGATGCCCTTTTCACTCTCACCGGGAAATCCTCTGCACGAAGGAAATCCTCTGTTTCTCGGGGGAAGGCGTCAGGTGAAGGTGTTATACCTCGGTTGGCACCTGCTATGTCAAGGCAGAGTTCCTGTTTTCTTCCGGTTTCGTCCGGTTTTTTTGGAGTTTAGGACATGTACTCTCGGCCAGAGTGCCAGGTAATGTGCTTCTTACCGGTTGTGACCACAACATATTGTGCTATT
This sequence comes from uncultured Terriglobales bacterium, assembly GCA_964581225.1. Lineage (GTDB taxonomy): Bacteria > Acidobacteriota > Terriglobia > Terriglobales > Acidobacteriaceae > CAYTQA01. The sequence goes on from CAZONJ010000016.1 coordinate 25,665, forward strand.
GATGTAGATGGGGCGGAATTTTCCTTGAGACTTTGGTAAGAGTACCAGAGTAAGACACTCTCCAAGGATTAAGCGGCGCACTGTAGTTCGATGCGGAAAATGTGCTTCAGTTCGTCTTCTGCTTCAGCACGACACTGTTGTGCTCGTCCCGGTTGATATAGGCATAAAGCTTTTGCAGGTCGGGGTAGCGTCCTAAAGGGACCTCTAGATCATGGATGGTGTAATCGCGGGAATAGCGAATTACATTCTTGGAGAATTCCGTTTTGCTTTGGTAATCCGCAAACCCAACATCGATCTTGATCGGGTCCGGCAGTTCCTCAAGCTCGTATCCTTCGGGCACTTCCAATTCAAATACGTCGCTGTGGCGCGAAGCAGCGGCAAACTCCCAGGGATATTTGCGGGGCTTGCTTCCCATTCCCCGTAGGTTGGAACCGATTACCCGAGGGCGCACCAGCAGCAATGTTCCGGCTTTCTTGGCGTAGGAATTGGCGGTAAAGGTGTAACGAATGATAAGGTCCTGGTCATAGCGATCGAGGTTTTCGACTTTCGAGCTCTGCACCGTAAAGCCATCCAGAAATGAACTGAGAAAGTGATCGAGTTCCTTGGTGCGGTCCACATCGGAGGAGCCGATCAATTCAGCACGATTATGCCAGGCGTTGTAGCCTGTCCGTATCTCTTCTACTTCTCCGGTCAGCGTTCCATCAGGCGCGAGCTTGAGATGGGCGGTCCGGCGGAGCTGGTTGGAGTCTGGAGCGGACACGGGAAAACGGATGAGCTCGCCACCTTCGGGAGCGGCCAAAAGCCCATAGCTGCCTTGCTCATAATTCGGAATCTCGCCGAGGGGCACGAACGGGTTTGTAGGGTCAAAGATCAGATATTTGATGCCCAGCTTGCTCTGCGCCACGCTCTGGAAACTCGAGCTCTCCAAGCCTTGTGGCAGACGAATCGCGAGGATGACATGATTAAATTGATCGGCGGGCGCCTCAGGAAGGACTACTCCCCGGTGTGTGTGCACAATCACATAATCGGATTCAATGCCTATCTGATGGAGCATGCTGCTCAAGAGAGTGGCTTTGTCCTTGCAATCACCATAACGATTACGGAATATTTCGCTGGCCGAGTGAGGTTGATACCCTCCAACTCCGATCTCAATGGCAACATAGCGAATGTCCGTCTGTAGGAATGTTGTTATGGCCCGCATCTTAGAAAGAGTATCGGGAGCATTGGCGGTGAGTTGCGCCACTTTTTGCTGGATTTCAGGAGAGGCATCCCTGCGCCCCTGGCTCAGGTTGTAATACCACTTGCCGAAATCATTCCAGGAGCGGTTTCCATTACCGTGCCCGCCATGCACCTCTCCAAAATAGGTAAGCAGCATGCGGCCCCCGATAGCTCCATTGGATAAACGGGAGGGCTCCTCCTCCAGCGCAGGAATGTCTTTTAACTCCCATCTCCATTGGTTATTTCCCAAAGCCACAGGCTCTACCGAAGGATAATTTCCCCAAAAGGACTTGTATTCCCAGCCACCCGGAAGATTGAGCGTATAGCGGGCCAATTTTACCGGAAGGTCCCGCTGAAAACGCCACTGCCCATCCAGCAAATAGGGCCTCTGCTTTTGCTCGTACTCATATCCAACCACAGTCCCAGGATCCAGTCCTGGTAAACGAGCAATCTTGTAGCGATCGTCCGCGTAAAGTAAGCCTTCGAAGGCGCTGCGTTCCAATAATTCCTTCTCTTTTACCTCATATTCTTTTCCTGCCGCGGTGATTGTCCAGATATGGACAAAATTCAGCTTGGTTTCTTTATCGAAGAAGATTGGGAAAATCGCGTCTTCTCTGCCGGAGGGGCGCAGGATTTTAATCGCCAGGCGGTGGAGCCCGATGGTTTCTCCTGAATCCCGCACCGTAAGACTGCGCTCATCGAGCAGGACGACAGCATTGGTCTCATTGGAATAACCGGTGGTGGGCTGGGAAGCGGCGGCGCGCAGCCAATCGGGCGGCCCACCGGCAAATGCCAGCGATGCCGACCACAAGAGGCCGGTTACAGCGGCGACTCTAATGGACTTGAGCAATGGCGGTGGGGCGCAAAACCGCTTGTTCATCATCACTGGACTTTACTCCTTCATAAAACGACTTCAGCAACGGATAGTCTGTCTGCAAAAAGACCATGCTTCCCATGGCGAAATCACGGCGTAATTTAAGGACGTTGCCACTCGCGCTGCGGTCCGCGAGATAGATCGAATATGGCGTCTTGAGCGGTGCGCTTGCAGGAATGCTATGCGGAATGCTTTCGACTTGGAAACCGGCCGGCAAAGAGATCTGCACGTCATCGATCTCCCGGAAGGGATAAGGAAAATAGATGGGGGTCTTGCGCTCAGCGTGAGTGAATGGCTGCTTGTTGTTCCCCTCGAAGAGCCCGATTGGAAGCAGCATATGCTTTCCCGTGACACTGGCAAAGCCGGGAATTTCCACAGTGTAAATCGTTTTCAGCATTTCGTCGGGATTGCTCCATCCTGTCGTCGAATCCAGCTTCACAGTCGCGGTAAAGGGAAGCAGCGCCTTGAGTTCATCTTCCAGGGATTTGTTGCGTCCAACCTCGTCTGTCTTGGCTGCGTCGATGCGATGCGTGACCGCCTCCTGCCCCTGCATTCCAAGCAGGATCTTGCCGCTTAAATTCCCGTGTTCATCCAGCTTGACCCTGGCGATTCTCTGGGTAACCGCTTGCGAATATTCCGGGATTGGAGTCTGCGCAAACTCGGTTCCGCCCGAGGCTGTCTGCCGAACGCCATATACCCCGGTCCGAGGCCACTCCAGCAAACCGAAGGGACAATATTGTGTGCCGGGATCGAGAAATACCTCCTTGTCCCCGAGCTGCACAATTGCGACCTCTCCCTGGAGCTGCCGCCAGTTTGGAACAGCTTTTTGAAAGACAGTCTCGTCCCGTGGCGCTACCCGCATTACATAAGCCCGAAGGTTGACACTTCTAACCATGGCCACAAAAAGCCGCGCGATCTGGTCACGATACCCGCCATTCTGACGAAGCACATCTTCCACCGAACGGTTCGGCTTGCCTTCCTTCTCGGTCCGCTCTCGCCCGTAAGAAAAATTGGGGATCTGCTGGACCCGGGCATAGATTTTACGCACCTTCTGCTCAGGAGTATCGGAAGGGCTTATAACCTGGTTTGCAGCCTCTGCAATCGAGCCGTGATTGCCAATGAATTTTTCGACTTCCTTTGTCCAGTATTTGCCTTCGGACTTCCAGAACTCATCAGGCTTGGCCATTTTCCGATCGCCGTAATAAAAATCGACTCGCATTTGCGACATGGAAGCGGGCGGCGAGAACTCTTCTTCCTCACGAGCGGGGATGTTCGACATTTCGAGATGCATCTCGTCTCTGGTCTGCTTGATGTCCTTGGTATTAAATCCACGAGTCGTGTAGTACACCTGGTCAACAATATCGTCGTGCTCATTTACCAGGTAACGGGACCCGCTGTAAAAAATGAAGGTAAACTTAGCCTGCTTCTGGAAGAGCTTTTCCTGCACCGTCCAATGGGCGGCATGGAAGTGATTGTCTGGCCATCTTTCCTTGTATTTCCATTCGATAATGCTTCCCACCTCAACATTGGAGAGAGTAAAGCTCTTTTCCAAAATCTTGACGCCATGTCCTTTGGCGATAGTTTTGTCGTATACGGCTCCGCTGAAAGGAATAATGGTTCCGTCCGGTGTAATCGTCCTGGCTTTTACGTCGGTAATTCTAATGTCAGACCGATAGTAGGGAATCTCGACGTTGGCCCATTCCTTTCCTTTTTCCGTCAATACTTTGACCCGCAGGTATTTATAGAGAAAACTCTGGTTATCGTTGGAGATTTCCTCATGATAAAGAATGATCGCCGCGGCCCCGGGCTGCGAGGGGTCGCTGGTCATCTTTAGCTCTTCGGGGGTTATCGGTTGCCACTCCTCAGAAGCAAACACAGGAATACAACCCCAGATTGCGGTAAGGATTGATAAAAAGAACAGGAAACGGAGAGATCGCATCGGAAACCTCGGGACCGGAGTTTAAATCTGCGAGATAGCCATTCAGCTACGCTGGCTTGTCCGGTGTTATACACCGAAATCGGCCGAGTAACAACAAGACTTTATCGAAATGGCTGCAATAAAAAAAATAGGTACAAACACTACAAAGCCCAGGTCTTTGGGGAGACCTGGGCCAAGTATTTAACTTACATCCGATTTATTCGATTTTTAATTAATGTCGAATTGCTCCTGGTGCAGCGTGGGATCGCTCTTAACGATAATGGTTTTCCCGGTCAGCTCTTCCATCTCCTGCAACCAGCGCCCGCCTTTTTCCTTAAGACCTTTTACCACCTCCGGATGGACGCGCAACATGACGTCGTGATGCTCCAGGTGCTTTGCCATCTTGCGCATTTCGACATAAATCTCATTGCACACCGTGGGCACGCTCTTGATCATCCCCGTGCCGGTGCAATAGCTGCACTGCGTTCCTAAGGTGCGCTCCAGTGATTGCTTTACCCGCTTGCGGGTGATGGCGACCAGCCCGAAGTCATTGAATTGCAATACCTTGGACGGGGCGCGGTCGGAGCGCAACGCGTCCTCCAGTCCCTGCATGACTTTCTGCCGGTTTTTGCGCTCGTCCATATCGATGAAATCGATCACAATGATTCCACCCAGATCACGGAGGCGGATCTGGCGAACGATCTCCTTGATGGCGTCCAGGTTCGTCCTTACGATCGTGTCTTCCAGGCGCGCCGTCTTGCCTACAAATTTACCGGTGTTGATGTCGATGGCGACCAGGGCTTCTGTCTGGTTGATTACGATGTAGCCCCCGCTTTTCAGCCAAACCTTCGATTTGAGCGCTTTATTGATCTCTTCCTGGATGCCAAATTGCTCAAACAGCGGGTTTTCTTTGGTATAGAGCTTTACCCGCTTCAGGATGGATGGCTGAAAACGATTCAGGAAGCGGAGGACGCGCTCGTATTCCTGCTCCGTATCGACCCAGACATTGGAGAACGAAGGATTCACCAGATCGCGCAATACCCGTTCGACCAGGTTCAGATCGTGATAGATCAGTGCAGGAGCATTGGAATTCTCGGAGCGGCTCTTTATCTCGTTCCACAGGTTAATCAGGAAACGGATGTCGGCCCGCAATTCTTCTTCATTGGCGCCGGCAGCGGCAGTGCGGACGATAAAACCGCCGTGCGCGCTTCCTTTTTCGCTGATCAGAATCCGCTTCAGTCGCTGCCGCTCTTCGTCGGACGCGATCTTGCGGGAAACACCCACATGATTGACGGTGGGCATGTACACCAGAAAGCGTCCTGGCAGGGCGATATGGCTGGTAATCCTTGCGCCTTTCTTGGCGATAGGTTCCTTGGCAATCTGGACCAGTATCTCCTGGCCTTCCTTCAGGAGCTCGCTGATGGTCGGAAATGAGGCGCGCTGAATATTCTTGCGTGCCGGGACCCGGCGCTTTCCGAAACGGCGCCCCCGCCGGCGATCAACTCCGTTGCGCTCCCCTTCGCCGCGTTCCGTCCGCTGCTGCAATCCCGCGATGGCCGCAGGGGCCCTTACTTCGGCCCGGTCCGGGTATTCGTCTTCTTTCTTTTCGGAATCCTCTTCGTCAGGCGATTCGAAATCTTCTCCACCGGGAGCATCGTCTGCGGCCAATATTTCTTCCTCGTCCGCTTCCTCTTCTTCGTCGTATTCCACGGCGTCCGGAACGGCGCGCTCCTCTACATGCGACTCGCGCACGGCGTCCGTAATGTCCTCGCCGGCCTCGGATTCGATCATCTCTTCTTCGATCTCGTCATACATCGAATCTTCGTAGCTTTCAACCAGAAGCTCGGGCTCAATTTCCTCTTCTTCGATGATTTCTTCTTCCAGCACTCCATGCCCTGGAGAAAAAATACGGGCCTGCTCGGCGCGCTCCGGATCGGATGCCGACGGTCCCGATTCGCCCTGCTCCTCAGCCTGTGCCGCAAGCTCCGGCCCACCGGTCGCAGGACTAGCTTCAGGTTCCAGGCTGACTTCTTCTTCGGGCGCCTGCTCGCGAGGCTGTTCCTCAAATGTTCTGAGGGACGCAGCAGGAGCGGGTCCGTGATCGCTCTCTTCTACAACTTCTTCTACAACTAAGTTGCCGGGGGTTTGCGGGGCAGCGCTGGCACGCAGGCCTTCGTTTGCGACTGGAGTCTCCGACGGCTCCTGCACTTCGGGCATGGGCGGCATTTCCTGCAGCGAAGCCCCTCCTCCTTCGAATCTTTCCACTTCCGATGAGCCGCGCTTATATTTCGAAATGGATTCTCCTGGCAGGGCAAGGACCGGCGGACCCGATGGGGCGGCCTCCGTGCTCTTCCTCTCGACATAAGGGGGTGGCCTTCTCTCCCGCCTGTCATTCCTGGTTGGTTCGGGAACGCTTTCAGAGGTCTCCGAACGGCCGCGATATTTAGAGATGGATTCGCCAGGAAGCAGCCGTCCATCCCAATCTCCGGCAGGCTGGCGGGTGGCATCCGCAGCGTGCGAGACTTCGTGACGAACAGGAGGCGGGGCTGTCTCCGCTACAGGAGGATGGACGGGGGCAGCTTTGGGAGCCTCACTCTGCTGCCCATATTTGGCGAGAGACTCGCCGGGAAGGACGATAGCTTCAGGCGACCCTGGCTCCTGCCTTTCTTCCGCCCTGGCCTCTGTGGCCTCTGGCTGTGGGCGCCGGGATGGCGCAGCATTGTCGCGTCCACGGCGTCGCGAACGGCGTCCTCGCCAGCGGCGAGGCTCCTGCTCCTTGTTCTGCTCTTGGAGCTGCGGCTCACCCGGCCCTGAATGCTCGGTCTCTTCTTCTCTGCCGGAAGCAGGAGACTGCTCCAATGGAAAAGTCTCGATGGCGCCATGAGTCGGAATACGCTCGAATTCGTCGTCTTCCTCCTGCTCCATAAAGTCCGAGACGTAAAGGAAGGCATCGCGTTCGAGGCCAATATCCACAAATGCGGACTGCATTCCTGGAAGGACCCTGGTGACGCGTCCTTTGTAAACCGAACCAGCGAGGGTGTACTCGTTCTCGCGTTCGAAATAAATTTCAGTCAGTAGATCATCTTCGACGATGGCCACTTTGGTTTCATGTGGCGTAGAAGAGACGAATAGCTCTTTCGACATGCAAGTTCTCCGCCCGCCGGATGAGGACTACTCATCCCAGCGGTAACCGGCCCAGTGAAAGAGAGGAACTACAACATCACACTTCGATGGTATGAGGTGCAATGCCAGTTGGGTTGGAATGCAGGACTGCGACCGGGCGTCTCGGCTGTCCTGCTGCCGGGAGCGTCCCTCGATCGGGTAGGTTGAAGGCGATGCCTGACAGCGTACGCTGTACATGCCTACAGACTCGAGATGGTACTTGCTCGAAAATCTTCTCCACCTATCGCGAATGGATCGCGGTCATTGAGAGCGCCGGCGCAGGAACTTCTTCTCCATCACGCCAGAACTCCGGCTTTAGAGGACTTGTGACCACTCAGCCTACAATGGAAGACGGGGTCGTTACCTGCCCTGTATCGCCTTGATTTCTGATATTCCTCTCCGGCTTCTCTTTTCTTGCCGGTGTCCTCTTTTCGTTGAGGACGCAACGTAATATTCCTTAATGTGTCAGCCCTTATCAGGCTGGAATCTCTATTCCTGTAATCATCGCTTAAAGATTTGTAACGCGCCCTTGCGCCTTTGCGTTTAATTTACAAACCGGCGCATGCGAATGTTCATGACAATCCCAAGCGCCAGGAAAGTAAACAAAACGGACGAACCGCCATAGCTCATCAATGGTAACGGGATTCCGGTGACCGGCATATAGCCCACCACCATCCCTACATTCACCAGAATATGAAATAGCAGGACTGCAACTATACCCATTATAAGCAGAGTTCCTGCGCGGTCCGGAGCTGTTTGAGCGTTCTGAATCAAACGCATCAATACTATAAAGTATAACAGCAGCATAACCAGCGCGCCTACAAAGCCATGTTCCTCCGACCAGGCGGCGAAAATGAAGTCGGTATAGGGAATCGGGATGAACGCGCCCTGGGTCTGCGTGCCCTGCAGGGTACCCTTGCCTGTAATGCCGCCGGAGCCTACGGCAATCAGCGATTGCTGGATCTGGTAACCCGAGCCGTGCGGGTCCGCTTCCGGCTCGCTGAAGCTGGTAAGCCTCTGCTTCTGGTACGGCTTCAATCCCCAGCGCCAAACCGGGTAAATCATGATCGAACCCAGCAGAACGATGGTGAGCGCCTGCCTGAAACGAATTCCTCCCAGAAAAAGAGCGCAGAGCAGCACCGGAACATAGGTCAGCGCAGTGCCCAAATCGGGCTGCTTCAGGACCAGCAGCATAGGGAAGGCGGCAATCGCGGCGGCCTTCGCAATATCCGTCCAGGTGACATCGCGGCCGTTCAGATCGGAAAAATATTTCGCCAGGGCGATAATAAGGACCAGCTTGATCCACTCTGAAGGCTGGAAATGCTGGCCGCCAGGCAGCATGATCCAGCGCCTCGCTCCCAGCACCTTCTTCCCCGCCACCGCTACGGCCAGCAAGGAGACGATGGAGAGAAGATAGGCCCAGTGAATATTCTCGAGCAGCGCCCGGTAATTGACGACGCTCATCAGGAACATGAGCACCAGCCCGCCGATCACCCAGTAAATTTGTTTGATATGAAACCCGATAAACTTGGTGTGCAGGGTCGCGCTATAGATTTCGAAAATCCCAAGAGCGCAAATCAAGAGCACGAAGGCCAGAAGGACCCAGTCAAAATCGCGGAAAGAAATAAAACGACGCATTTACTCGTTCCCCGCCAGTTGTTCTTTGGTAAAGCGCAGAGGAGGCGCCAGCAGCACAGGAGGTACATTGCGCAGGACATTTCCCCGATTCGCCACAACTTTTAAAGTGCCTGCCCGCATACGGTCACTTCCCTCCTCCGTTTTGCCGTCGTTCCACACTCCCGAAATGTCCACAGGCGCATCGGCCCCGGCGCCGGCAACCTTGCTGCCGTTGATCCTGCGCTGCTTATCGGCATAGGCTTTGATTACCTGAGATGCCAGACGCGCGGCGAATTGCCCGTGCTCGCCGCCTTCGAAAAGCACCGCGACTACCAGCTCCGGATTGCGGCGCGGGGTCACGCCGACAAACCAGCTATTGTCTTTATATTTGCTGCTGTTCCCGCGGCTCTTCTTGAATTGATTGCTTACAATTTGCGCGCTGCCGGTCTTGCCCGCAAAATCCACTCCCTTGATTTCCGCGCTGGAGGCGGTCCCGCCAGGATGGATTACTAATGCCATGGCATCGGTTATCGTCTCCCATCCCTTCGGATCGATATCCACTTTGGTCACATCTTTGTCGTGGGCGGCGACTTCCTGGTACTCCTGGGGAAGCTCCCCGGGAAACGCGACATGCGGGCGCACCAGGCGTCCACCGCTCGTAATCCCGCCGATGGCCCGCGCCAACTGTAAGGGAGTGGTCGCAACCGCTCCCTGCCCAATGCCCACGGATATAGTTTCACCGGCATACCACTTCTGCTTGAAGAGCTTGGCTTTCCACTCTTCCGAAGGCATTACCCCGGAAGCCTCCTGCGGAAGATCGATGCCGGTCTTTTGTCCCAGGCCAAACGCGGTGGCGTATTTAGCGATCCGGCCGATTCCGAGCTTCTCCGCAAGGGTATAGAAAAAAATGTCGCAGGATTGGTAAATCCCTTTGGTCAAATCCACAATGCCGTGCGGAGGCACGTGGAAGGGGACCACCCAGCAATGGAAGTAGCGCCCGTAAAATACTCCGCCTCCGGTGCAGTTCACGCGCAGGTCCTGCGCGATCCCCTCCTGAATTCCCGCCACCGCCATAATAATCTTGAAGACCGATCCGGGAGCGAGCTGCGCCTGAATGGCCTTGTTCATCAGCGGATGGTTTTCATCGGTAACGATCTGGTTCCATTGCTGGCGAGAGACGCGGACCGCAAAAGTATTCGGATCGAAGATCGGGCGGCTCACCATCGCAAGAATTTCACCATTGCGCGGGTCCATTGCCACGATCGCGCCGTTCTTTCCTTCCAGCGCCTCTTCCGCCGCCATCTGGATATCGAGATCGATGGTAAGCCGGAGCGACTTGCCGGGGACTGCGGGGTCGGTAGCCAGGCGTCCCACTTCCTTGCCATGACTGTCTACTACTACTTTTCGGGAACCGTCCTCCCCTTTCAGCATGTCGTTGTAATACTCCTCGACGCCGGACTTACCCACAACATCGCCGGGCTGGTCGAGTTCATACTGAGGCAGTCTTAATTCTTCTTCGCTGACCTCGCCTACATATCCGATCATGTGCGCCGCAAAACCATTTTTTGGGTACAAGCGCCGGTGGATCATGATGGTTTCCAGCTCAGGCAGCTCGTCGCGATGCGCCTCTACGAACGCCAGCTCGTCCGGCGTGACATCGTCTTTGAGCATGATGGGAGCGAATTGCGGTCCCGGCAAAATGCGATGCATTTTGGCGCGGATGTCCGCCTCGGCCATATGCAGGCCGGCGGCAATCCGGGCAATATCGTCGTCAGAATTCTTGGGCATCTGATCGCGGATCAGGAGAACGGAGAAGGAGGGGTAATTGTCTACAATGACGCGCCCTTCGCGATCGAGAATCTTGCCGCGAGGCGCCAGGATGGGGACTTTCCGTACGCGGTTCTGTTCGGCGAGCGTTTCGTAGCGGTCATTGCCGGCGACTTGCAGCTTCCACAATCGCAACACAAGAATGACCATCACCAGCAATACGGAGTATTGGATGACCGCCAATTTCGTTGTCGATATCTTTTCTTCGCGCGACAGCATCGTGTTACCCAGGCACAAAAGCATCAGCAGAGATGCGGCCGGCCCGCCTTCCTCCGCTCCAGAATTCCACTGCGCTGTAACTGCCCGGAATAAACTGCAGGCCTGAGGTCCTGCATTTATGCTATCTCAACCGGTCTTGGACCACCCTAAGCATTATTCCGTATTTACGTTACATTCGTTTCTTAGCTCGGTCCATCAGCGCAAACAGGAAAACCGCGAGCAGCGCATTCGCCGTAGCCTCAAGCAGTTGATGTCCGGTATGCCACTCCATAGGAAGCCTGACCATGTTGATGCGGACCAGGTAGTAAACCAGGTTGTGCAGGAGGGTAAAGGCAAAGACCATCAGGAACCGCGGGCCGGGACTGTCCACATCGATCCTTGTCCCGATAGACGAGGCCGCGTACCCAATGATGGATTTTGAAATCCCGAACATTCCTATGGGCAGGTGAGTCAAGCTGTCCTGCACCAGGCCGATCACGCATCCGGTCAGGGTCCCCGCAATTTGATTACGCCTCGCCACAGCAAAGAAAATCGTTACCACCAGCGGGACATCGAACAGTTGCAGAAAATGTATGTTCTTCGAGACGTAGGCCTGGAAAAATATCGCCAGCAGCGGAATGCCGACGGTGGCCAAGGGACTGAACTTATGTACTTCGATCTCTTCCCGCGATGTGTAAGTCAGCGTAGCCATTAGCGAGGCGCATCCTGGGCGACTGGGGTGTTCTTCTGTTCAGTCGAACCACTGTTTTTGCTTTGTTTCCCGGTCTCCTCGGCGGTGATGTCATTGGTTGCAGTTGCGGAGGCGCTCTCGGGAGTGCCACCGGACGGCTTTGGGCGTGCAGCTTCGCCCTGGACCGTTCCTGTCTTTGAAGATTTTCCCGGAGCGGCAGAAGCACCGGCCCCGTTCTTCCCCGCGTGAGCGGTAACATCTGCGTTTGCAGCCCCGGGCTTTGCGTTGTGCTTAGCGCTTTTGTTCGGAGCGCTGCCCGAATTGGCTGCTCCCTCTGGCGATTTAGGCTGAGGAGGCTTCGGCCTGACCATGGGCAATCTTTGCGCAAGTATGTCTGCCGCTCGCAGACTGCTGGGCCCTTCTTCCGGTCCTTGCTGCTTTTCCTCGGATTGGGTGACTACCAGCACCTCTTCCAGCGTGTTCAAGTCGGCTGAAGGCTTCACCCTGACCACCAAAAAGGGCTCGCCCTCCCGATCGTTCATCACCCGGGCCACAGTTCCAACCGGCAAGCCGGGGGGATAGACCTGGTCTCCACCGCTGGTGAGCACCCGCTCTCCATTCTCAATCTTCTCATCGGCCATTAAATTCAGGATCTCCGGATAACCGGCGGAGGTGCCGCGCAGGACCCCGCGGATCCGGGATTTTTCCAGCATCACTCCGGCCCCGCTTTGTGGATCGCTGATTTCAAGCACTTGCGCGGTATTTGGAAATACTTTCGCGATTTTGCCGACCACTCCGGTGGGAGTAATGACCGGCATGTCCAGCTTCACTCCATCGTGGGCTCCTTTATCGATATAAAGGATGCGCGACTGCTCGGTGCCGCTGGTGCCGACCACCTGGGCAGCTACCGTCCGGGAGACATATTGTTCTTTAAAGGCAAGTAACGATTGCAAACGGCGGGCCTGCCCGGCATCTTCGGAGAGGCGGACCTCTTCCAGCCGAACGCGGTCTAACTGGGCCTGCAGCTGACCATTTTGCTCTCGCACTCCGCGCAGATCGATATACCCATGCCAGACGCCGCCGAAGAAGCCGCCGGTAGCGGAAAAAATGCGCTCGACAGGAACGATCACCTCCACCGCCCAAAGACGAATCAACCGGGTGGTACCCGTCTCCGGATGTAAGGGATCTTTAGGACGCTTGATCTGGGTTGCCAGCAGCACGGTTTGCGCCGACAGAATAATCACCAGAACAATGACGTTCCGGAAGCGACTGAGAAAACTTTCCATGGGGATTTTGGTGCTTCTATTCTATGCCGAGAGCTCTGACGCTCCTAGCGGCAATTGAAACTTTAGTCATGCAAAGAGAGGTGCGGAGACGTCCGCACCTCTCAAGGTAAAATGTTCTTCCCGTAATGCCTCGATTCAGATCTACTCGATCGAGATCTTTCGCAGCAGCTTGAAGTCGCTCAGCATTTTGCCGGTGCCGAGGACCACGCTCGCCAGCGGATCGTCGGCGATCGAAACCGGCAGGCCGGTCTCTTCCCGGATGCGCTTATCGAGGTTCTTCAGCAGCGCGCCTCCGCCGGTGAGCACGATGCCGCGATCGCTGATGTCGGCGCTCAACTCCGGAGGGGTACGTTCCAGGGCCACGCGGATGGCATTCATGATGGTCGAGACGCACTCGCTGAGGGCCTCGCGAATCTCGCTGTCGTCGATGGTAATCGTCTTGGGCACGCCTTCAATCAGGTTGCGTCCCTTGATCTCCATGGTGAGTGGCTTATCCAGAGGATAGGCCGAGCCGATCTCCATTTTGATCTGCTCCGCGGTGCGTTCGCCGATCAGCAGGTTGTATTTCCGCTTCAGGTAATTCATCACCGCTTCATCCATCTGGTTGCCGGCCATGCGGACCGACCGCGAATAGACGATGCCGGAGAGCGAAATCACGGCGATGTCCGTGGTGCCGCCCCCGATATCGACCACCATATTGCCGCTGGGCTCGGTAATCGGCAGGCCAGCGCCGATTGCCGCCACCATGGCCTGCTCCACCAGATGCACCTCGCTCGCTTTGGCGCGATAAGCGGAGTCCATGACCGCGCGCTTCTCCACCTGCGTGATCTCGGAAGGGACGCCAATCACGATGCGGGGATGCACCAGCATCTTGCGGTTATGCGCCTTCTGAATAAAGTAATTCAGCATTTTTTCGGTGACTTTGAAGTCGGCGATCACGCCATCTTTCATCGGCTTGATAGCGACGATATTTCCCGGCGTGCGCCCCAGCATCTCCTTGGCTTCTTTACCGACCGCCTCCACTTCCCCGGTATTTTTGTTGATGGCGACGATGGAAGGCTCATTCACCACGATCCCCTTGCCTTTGGCATAAACAAGTGTGTTGGCCGTGCCCAGGTCAATGGCCAGGTCGCTGGAGAACATGCTGAATAAGGAGCGCAGATTGTGGACGCGCGAACTTTGCGAATGGAAACCGTTCGTGGACATTTACTTCTCTCTATCTGTTTACATTTTTACCAATCATTGCACACTCCTGTGGGTGATTAGTAAGAAAGTAGGGATGAATAACTTAAATTTTTTGTATCCTGCCGCTCCCGCTCTTCCGGGTGGCGGACAAATTCCTGAGCGTCACTCGATCTTTACCGATTTTCTCTGTGTGTTGATCCCGCCTCTCGTGTTCTGTGCGGTAATTGTAATCGTATTTTCCCCGCGCGGAAGCGGCGGCGTGTAATAGTGGAAACTTCCGTCACCACTTATGATCGGGACCTCTTCTCCGTTCACCACCACGCGCGCGCTTGGGTCGGTCCTCCCGCGCACCTCGATCACGTGCCCATGGGAGACCAGCGGCTCCAGCTGCATCATAAGTCCGGCGTCTTTTCCCTTAGGAACAATACTAAACTTGTCGCGCTCACTTTCCACGGAAACTTTTCCGTTCCCATCCACGGAACGGACGGACCAGTAATATGAGCCTTCGGAGAGGCCGGAGACTACAGTCTCCGCGCTCGGAACGGTTTTATCCAGCAATAACTGCGAAAAGTACGGATTCTGGGAAATCTGGATCTGGTAGGCCTTCACATTGTCCATCGGGGTCCAGGAAAACTCTATCTCGCTGGAAACGACCGGCATCATGTTGGCGGGAGAGATCAGGGTCGGCGGGCTGACTGTTTTCTCTTTCACCATTCGGGCGGAATCATCCGTGAAAGAGACCTTCTCGCTGGCAGCCATTTGCACCGATTCGCCGTTGCGCGAGACCTCGCCCGATCCTTTTCTCAGGAAAATCTCGTGATCATGACTCCGAGGATCGTTCCTGACCTGGGCCGCGCTCTCCGGACCGATCGTCGCTCTGGCGCCGGCCACGATGACCTGCGACCTGGAGCCGGAAGAATAGGTAGCGGTCGCCAGATCTACCGTCCCGGTCGTGACCTGGACGGCGACCTGCGTCTGCTGGGCTGCGTTGGTGGAATTATCTTCGACTACGATCAACGAATCGGGCTTGATGGTGTAACTGCTGCCGTCCGCGAAAACCACTTTGGCAATCCCCTCGGGCCCGGTCTGAATCACGTCTCCCTTTTCCAGAGGCAGATTGTAATCGGCATTGGTCCAGCTGCTGGCATTGTTTCTCTTCACCCGGACGGTGCCGTCTATGTTCGTAAAATGGGCCTGCTGCTGTCCGAAGGTCTTAGGTTCATTACCGGAACCCGCGCCCGCACCGGTGCTGAGTTTTTCCAGCAGATTTTCCGCTGAATCCATGGCTTGTTGCCGGAATTGCGGAAATGCGAACCACGTCACGATCGCGACCACCACAATCACTCCCAGAATAGAGAGAAGGACACTCCGGTAAGTGACGGTGATGAAAGTGATGTAACTCGTCGGACGTTTGCTTTTTGGCGGCACTCAGCGCTTACTCTCTAGAACAGTGAGAGGAGAGTACCACATTCAAAACAGGTGACAAAATAGGTAATCGCCCTTAATTCCATAGCTTTTACGGTACATTGCCGTTACGAAAGTACACTGCATAGGGCGTAGGACATCATAATGCGTCGCGCCACGCGGCTCCATCGCATATGGCGCCCCTCTGTTAGCGCTCCTGTTCAACTCGGCGGGGATGGGTTACCATAAAAGGTTTGCATTTCCCTTCAAGGACCCTCTGAGGATGGCCGAAAGAGTCTATAAAAACCTTATTGGCGGCGAATGGGTCGAGTCACGCAGCGGACGGACCTTTGAAAAACGCAATCCCGCCAACACCAACGACGTCATTGGGACCTTCCCCGCTTCCTCAAAAGAGGATGTGGACGATGCGGTTTCCGCTGCCCACCGGGCCTTTGAACGCTGGCGTTTGACGCCCGCTCCCCGCCGCGCCGAGATCATCTTCCGTGCCGGAGAACTGCTGCTGGAGAGAAAAGAAGATTATGCCCGCCAGATGACCCGTGAGATGGGGAAGATCCTCAAAGAAACGCGCGGAGACGTGCAGGAGGCCATCGACACCGCCTTCTATATGGCGGGAGAAGGCCGGCGGCTGGAGGGTGCAACCATGCCCTCGGAGCTGCCCAGCAAATTTGCCATGGCGGTACGCGTTCCCATCGGGGTCTGCGGCATGATCGCCCCCTGGAACTTCCCCATGGCGATTCCCTCCTGGAAGATCTTTCCCTGCATCGTTGCCGGCAATACCTGTGT
The DNA here is from genome assembly GCA_964581225.1 of uncultured Terriglobales bacterium. Taxonomy (GTDB): domain Bacteria; phylum Acidobacteriota; class Terriglobia; order Terriglobales; family Acidobacteriaceae; genus CAYTQA01. The sequence goes on from CAZONJ010000016.1 coordinate 41,849, forward strand.
AATCAAACCAGCGGAGGACACTCCACTCTCGACCATCAATCTGGTGCGGGCTCTCATGGATGCGGGACTGCCGAAGGGCGTGGTCAACATCGTCCATGGCCATGGGCCGGAGGCCGGAGCGCCTATCGTGGACCATCCGCAGGTCCGGGCGATCTCCTTTACCGGTTCGAGCGAGGTTGGTCGTCTGGTAGGAGAGGCAGCGGCGCGTACCTTCAAGCCATGTTCCCTGGAGATGGGGGGTAAGAATGCCATGATCGTGCTCAACGACGCGAACATCGATCTGGCCGTCGAAGGCGCGCTCTGGGGGGCCTTTGGGACCAGCGGACAGCGCTGCACCGCGGCCAGCCGCCTCATCGTGGAACGCGGGGCTTACGATCAGTTTGTAAGTAAACTGGCAAATCGCGCTAAGGCATTGAAGGTAGGCGATGGCGCCGACGAAAGCGTCGACATGGGGCCGCAGATCAATCAGCAGCAGGTCGAGACCACCAGGAAATATGTCGATATTGGACGAAGCGAAGGCGCCAAGGTGCTCAGTGGCGGAAATAGGCTGGATTCCGGCGCCTATGCCAACGGCTATTTCTTCGAGCCCACCGTCTTTGCGGACGCGAACGGCAGCATGCGCATTGCCCAGGAAGAGATCTTTGGGCCGGTGACGACGGTGATTCCCTGCGATGGGCTGGAAGATGCCATCCGAATCTCGAATGGCGTCACCTACGGCCTCTCTTCATCGATTTACACCCGCGATGTCAATAAAGCGTTCAAGGCCATGCGCGATCTATACACCGGCATTACCTACGTCAACGCCCCGACTATCGGGGCGGAGGTCCATCTCCCCTTCGGCGGCACCAAGGCAACCGGCAATGGACATCGCGAGGGAGGCTTGGGCGCTATCGATTTTTACACTCAATGGAAGGCGCTCTATATCGATTATTCAGACCGCCTGCAGAGGGCCCAGATCGATAATCCGGAATAGCTCCGGGGGCGTCTGACAGGATTTGCGAAACAGCGCCGAACGACTGCATCCAAACTTGAATCGAAAGTCATTAAAAAAGAAAGAATAGGCGTCTCATGTTGATTGGAGTTCCGAAAGAAGTTAAAGATCACGAAGCTCGGGTTGGGATTGTGCCCGCTGGGGTAAAAGCGCTGGTGGATGCGGGACACACGGTGATGGTCGAAACCAAAGCGGGCGCGCTCTCCTCCATGCCCGACAATGAATACAAAGAGGCGGGCGCGGAGATTGTCGGTTCGGCCGCAGATCTCTGGAAGCGCGCCGAGATGGTGGTAAAAGTAAAAGAGCCGATTGAGAAGGAAGTGCCATACTTCCGCGATAATCTGGTCCTCTTCACCTATCTGCATCTTGCCCCTATCCCGAACCTGACCGAGCAACTGCTCAAAAAGAAGGTCACCGGGATCGCCTATGAGACCGTCACCGACAAAAGCGGCGCCCTTCCTCTGCTGACGCCCATGTCCGAGGTCGCGGGACGCATGTCCATCCAGGTCGGCGCTTCCTATCTCGAACACGAGCGGGGCGGACGCGGCGTCCTGCTGGGCGGTGTTCCCGGTGTGCCTCCGGCTAAAGTCGTCATCATCGGAGGCGGGATCGTCGGCATTAATGCCGCCAAAATTGCCGTGGGCATGGGAGCGGATGTCACCATTATTGACATCAATCTGAACCGCCTGCGCGAGCTCGACGACATCTTTGGCGGTCGCCTGCGCACTATGGCCTCTAACTCTTATTCCATTGCCCGAGCGGCCGCCGAGGCCGACCTGCTGATCGGGGGCGTACTGATCCCTGGCGCGGCAGCTCCCAAGCTGGTGACCAAGGAGATGGTGCGCAACATGAAAAAAGGAGCGGTAATTGTGGACGTGGCCATCGACCAGGGTGGATGCATCGAGACCGCGCGCCCGACGACCCATAGCGACCCGGCTTACACCGTGGATGGCGTGGTCCATTACTGCGTGACTAACATGCCCGGGGCGGTCCCGCATACCTCCACGCTCGCGCTTACCAATGCAACCTTCCCCTATGTGCTGAAACTGGCGAACCAGGGAGCGGCGGCCGCCATAAAAGCCGACTCGGGAATCCGTGAGGGCGTGAACACCTTTCAAGGCAACCTGACCTACTCTGCGGTCGCGCAGTCGCAAAACAAGCCCTGGAAAAATGTGGCCGAACTGCTCTAGGTGGCATATCGGCGAGAGGGTATCGATTTTACAGTCTCAGGCCACTGGCAGCTATAATTTTCTTCAGCCTCTCACTATGATCTGCTGAAATGCGCGAGGGCTGAAATCCAGTGTCCACCGCCGCTC
>CAZONJ010000016.1:44255-48284 GCA_964581225.1 uncultured Terriglobales bacterium
TCACTATGATCTGCTGAAATGCGCGAGGGCTGAAATCCAGTGTCCACCGCCGCTCAACAATCCGGAGCCAGCAAAGCCCGTCCTAAGCGGGGCTTCCTGATTATTGTCATTATCATGTTCGTGCTGGTCTTTGCGCTGGTCTTTTCCCAGGCCGCCTTCGACCTGAATTTTCTTCGTCCGGATAATACCCAGCAAACCTTCGTCTTCGTCGCGCTCTCCGGGCTGATCTTCCTGTTGCTGGTCGCGCTGGGCTTCGTGCTGCTGCGCAACCTGCTCAAGCTTTATTCCGAGTATCGCGGCGGCGTGCTCGGGTCAATGTTCCGCACCAAGATGCTGGTCGGAGCGCTGCTGCTTTCCTTTGCCCCGGCGCTTTTCCTGTTTCTCTTCGCCTATGGATTGATGAACCGCTCTATCGATAAGTGGTTTTCCCGTCCCGTCGAGGAGCTGCGCCAGGACTCCGCCCGGGTCGCATCGTTGCTTACCCAGTATGCGGCCCTGAATGCCAGTTCGGAGGCCCTCTCTATCGCGTCGTCCGAGCCGGCCAGGCGCTCCTATGCAACGCAGAATTTTTCCGGAGTATTGTCCCTCTTCCGGCAGCATGAGGCGTCCCTGCAGGGCGGCTTTGCCGTTGCGCTTTATCAGGGAGAGGCGGTGGCTTCGTTTCATGCCCCCGCGTCCTGGGGCGCGCTCCGCTCCGGCATCCCCTCCGATCTTTCCCAACCTTATTTACTGCATTGGAATAAAGACGAATATCTGCTGGGTGAATCTCGCATAGGCGACAACGGACGGATCCTGGTTGCACTGCCCTTTCCCGCTTCGCTCGATGCCGCCATGCGCAAGATCGAGCAGGACCAGCGCATGTATCAGGCCCTGGGGCGCTCCCGCAAGCAGGTCCGCAGCCTGTTCATGATGTGGCTGCTGCTGATCACGATCGTCGTCCTGTTCTTCGCGACGTGGCTCTCGCTCTTTATCTCCAAACTGGTCACGCGGCCGGTGGCAGCGTTGGCCGAGGCCACCCGGGAGATCTCGCGCGGACACTTCGACTATCGCATCGCGGTACGCGCCTCGGATGAACTGGGCGAGCTGGTCCATTCCTTCAATCGCATGGCCGGTGAGCTGGAGAACAGCCGGCGGCAGATCGAGGCCTCCAACCGCGAAATCGCGCAGGCCAACTCCGCGCTGGAACAACGCCGGCGGCAAATCGAAATTATTCTGGAAAACATCCCTTCCGGCGTGCTCTCGCTCGATGCCGGCCGGCGCATCGTCCACACCAACCGTGCCTTTACGGCGCTGGTTGCCGATGCAGCCAAAGACCGCCGCCTGCAAATCACCATCGGCGCCAGCCTGGAAAATGTCTTTGGGGTGGAAGTGGCGGAGTTTCTGCTTCCACTGCTGCGAAAAGCCGACCGCATGGGGGCGACGGCCACGCAACTTGAGCTGCCCGGAACCAATGGAAATCTATATCTCACCATCACTGTCGCTTCTATAAAGATCTCAGGGCAACGGCTGGGTTATGTCATGGTATTCGAGGACTTCACCGATTTATTGCGCGCCCAGAAACAATCGGCATGGCAAGAGGTAGCGCGGCGGGTGGCGCATGAGATCAAAAATCCTCTCACTCCGATTGTATTGTCCGCCGAGCGCATCCGCCGCCATCTGGAGCGCGGATCGCCCCCCGACGCAGCTTCGCTGGAAGTGATACGCGGTTGCGCTGAAACCATCGCCGGTGCGGTGGAAACGGTGCGGACGCTGGTAGACGAGTTCTCCACGTTGGCGCGTTTTCCCGCTGCCAACCCTCGGCCCAACGACATCAATGCAATTGTCGAAAGCGCGCTGCAGATGTTCCAGGGACGCGTGGATGGGATCCACATTCACACTTCCTACGCTCCCCGGCTACCTGCGGCGCTGGCCGATGCGGGGGCGATAAAGCGGGCTGTCGCCAACCTGATCGACAATGCGGTCGAGGCCATGCAGCAAAGCCTGGTCCGCGAGCTGCATATCTCCACCGCGCTGGTGGAATCGCGGGACAGCATTGAGATTGTGGTCGCCGACACCGGACCCGGCGTGACCCAGGAGATAAAAGAGAGGCTCTTTCTCCCGTACTTCTCGACCAAGCAGCGCGGGACCGGCCTGGGACTGCCCATTGTGAGCCGCATTGTGCAGGAGCATCATGGGCACATCCGCGTCGAAGAAAACGAGCCGGTAGGTGCGCGCTTCATCATGGAGCTGCCCATCGCGGTAGAAGCGGCGGCCTCCGCCAATTAAAATCCTCCTGGAGAAATCGAACGGCCTCAAGTGAATTCAATTCTGGTAGTGGACGACGAATCCGAAATCCGTAAGTCTTTGCGCGGCATCCTTGAAGATGAAGGTTACAAGGTCGCTACCGCGGAGAGCGGAGAGACCTGCCTGAGCGCCGTCCGCAGCCGCTCCTTCGATCTTGTCCTGCTCGATGTATGGCTGCCCGGGATGGACGGCCTGGCCACCCTGGAAAAGCTGCGCGAACATGAAAATCCCCCCGAGATCATCATGATCTCAGGGCATGGGACCATCGAGACGGCGGTCCGCGCCACCAAATTGGGGGCATTCGATTTCGTCGAAAAGCCGCTCTCGGTAGAGCGCATTCTCATCCTTATCAAAAATGCCCTGGAAGCCAAGCGTCTGCGCGATGAGAACCGCGAATATAAGCGGCAACTGCAAAGCCGAAGCGAGATCGTCGGAGAGAGTATTCCGATAAAAGCCCTCCGCCAGCAGATCGCGCTGATGGCGCCGACCAATGGCCGCGTCCTCATTTATGGAGAGTCAGGCACGGGCAAAGAGCTGGTGGCGCGCGCCATTCATAGTCAGGGCCTCCGCAAGGACAAACTTTTTTTGGAGTTGAACTGCGCCGCCATTCCCGAAGACTTTATCGAGGCCGAGCTCTTCGGCTCTCGCAATGGAGTCTTTCCCAGCGGCAAGCCCGAAAAAATCGGGATCTTCGAGAAAGCGGATGGAGGTACGCTCTTTCTCGATGAAGTGGGAGATATGAGCCTGAAGACGCAGTCGAAAGTCCTGCGCACCCTGGACGAGCAGCGCTTCAGCCCCTTGGGCGCCTCCGAGCCGATCACTGTGGATGTGCGCCTGATCGCCGCGACCAACAAAAACCTGGAAGACGAGATTTCCACCGGCAACTTTCGCGAAGATCTGTTTTATCGCCTGAATGTAATTCCCTTCTTCGTGCCGCCTTTGCGGGAGAGGAGCGAGGACATTCCGCTGCTGGCGCGCCACTTCCTGAAAGAGTTCTCCTCCGAATACGGACGCCGCCTGCGCGAGATCACCGATTCCGCTATCGATACCCTGATGCGCTATTCCTGGCCGGGAAACGTGCGCGAGCTGCGCAATGTGATCGAGCGCATGGTCATCATGAACCCCAGCGTCTCCAAGCTAGATCGCAAGCACCTGCCGCCGCTGGTTTATCGGGAAGGCAGGCGTAAGAGCGCGCCCGAATATTCGACCCTGCACCAGGCCCGCTCCGCCTATGAACGCGACTACATCCTCAAGAAGCTGGACGAAAATCATGGCAATGTCAGCCGCACCGCTGAGGTGCTGGGGCTGGAGCGCAGCCACATGTACCGCAAGATGAAATCGTTGGGAATCTCCGTCAAGGAATAGCAGCGATATTCATGCGGTAAAAGTGTTGAATCCTGCCCAGTACAGAGTTTAAGTATAAGATTCAGCCACACTCCCCGATTTGTCATCCTGAAGCGCCGCGCGAAGGGAGCTTGCGAACCAAGCGCAAGGGAAGGACCCCGAGAATGCAGGATCTGTAAATGGCGCTTCAGGCTTTCCAACAGAAACTTCCTCGGGAGAAAGCCTGCAACGGCATCTATGTTGCTGTTTGGGGGTCTCCGACTCGCACTGCGTGCTCGCTCTGGATGACAATCTATAGGAGGAACGATTTGTAGGACGACGATCTGTAAGGAAAATCGCCTCGCAAAAACGCATCCATGCGCCCGCTGCATAAGCAGAGCAGCTTGAACCACAGCGGCTGAA
>CAZONJ010000017.1:0-46831 GCA_964581225.1 uncultured Terriglobales bacterium
ATTGAAGAAGACGACGGCAAACTCTCGCTTCGCATGGGATTGCGTTACATCAAAGGACTTAAGCAAAGTGCGGCGGAGGCTTTGCTGCGAGCGCGGCAATGTGCGCCCTTCACTTCAGTTGCCGATCTGGCGAACCGGGTCCCCGAGCTTTCTAAAAGAGATTTATTCATGCTGAGTAAAGCGGGCGCCCTCAATCGAATCCAAGAGGAACAGAAGCTGCACCGCAGGGACGCATTGTGGCACAGTCAGAAGGCAACCCAGCCTGCCGGCCCGTTGTTGTCGGAACTTCCGGAAGCAGAGATAGCTTCTCCGCTGATGCAAATGACTGTAGACGAGCGACTCATAGCCGATTACGCCTGCACCGGCCTGACAACGGACCGTCATCCTCTCTTCTACCGGCGGGCTGAACTGAACGAAATGGGGGTGAAGGCTGCAATCGAGCTGGGCCGCTTCCGCGATGGTGAAAGGGTCCGCACCGCCGGATGCGTCATCACCCGGCAGCGTCCCGGAACGGCCCACGGCTTTATCTTCCTAAGTTTGGAAGACGAAACCGGCATCGCCAATGTCATCATTACGCCGGATTTGTATGCCAAAGCCACCATGACCGTTTTGCATCAGAGGTTCGTATTCGTGGAAGGAATTTTGCAGAATAAAGAGAACGTAGTCCACGGCAAGGCGGAGCGGATCGAGCCGCTGCAAATCAGCCGGAACACCCGTTTAATGGAACTGCAAACTGTTTCGCATGACCTCCATTGAGAGTAGAAATTACGACAAGATGGTATCCAGCGCCAAATATCGCTATTTCTGCGGTCTTGTAGCCGCATCACGCTTCAAACTGCGACCCCGTTTTCTAATTCTCGGAGCAGTTCAACGTAAAGCAGTAGCTTTTTCTCTTCAGGCCTGAGTTGCAGGCCAATCGGATTCACAGGCTCTTGATTACGCTGTTGTCTCCGTTCCCCTCTCGAACGCTCGGTTACGGGTTGGATCTGAGTGGTTTGCGAGATTGACCGGGTCTGTTCGCGTCGCCATTGCTATGTTCCAACTTAGGATTATGGACTGGCTGCCTAAGCAGGCTCTCACACAGTTTCACTATGTAAAACTATAATTCTTTATCTTGAAATCTCTGGTACAGCTCTGATATAAGTTGTCTCCATTTGTAAGCCGGCCCGGAGCCACGGCACTTTTCGTTGGCCCGGCGGATTATCAGGAGGACGGAATGTCTACCAGAAGAGGCCCCTCACCCATCGCCTTTGTCGTTCTTTGCGTTCTGCTCGCAACCGCCGGCATATCGACGCTTTCAGCTCAAACCGTTACCGGCTCGATCACCGGCATGGTTACAGACCCTAAGGGCGCCGTCATCCCAGGCGTGAGCGTTACACTCACCTCCGACAACACTGGGGCCGCTCGCACCGAGGTGACGGACCAGCGCGGTGAATTCACCTTCAACGCCCTGCAGCCGGATAAATACACCCTGACGGCGGAGCACAGCGGCTTCAAGAAGTATGAAAAGAAGAACCTGGTCCTCAATCCCAGCGACCATCTTTCCGCCGGGCAGCTTCCGTTGCAGATAGGCCAAGCCACGGAATCCGTGCAGGTCATCGCGGAAGGCGCGACGGTGCAGACCGCCAGCAGCGAGCGCTCCGGCGTGATCACCAGCGAGCAGGTGCAGGACCTCACCGTCATCAATCGTGACTTCTCCGTGCTCGCATCCTTGCAGCCGGGGGTGGTCTACAACCCCGGGGCCGAGGCCCAGAGTTTCAGCAGCAGCTCCAGCTTCAACGTGAATGGCGCGCGCAGCGGCCAGAACAACATCACGATTGACGGCGTGCCGGTTGAAAACTCCAATGGCGCCAGCATCAATTCGTTTATCAGTATGGACGCCATCGACCAGGTCAAGGTGCAAAGCGGCCTTTATCAGGCGGAGTTTGGCCGCAAGGCCGGCGCGGCCATTCAGGCGGTGACCAAGGCGGGAGGACTCCAGTACCACGGCGCGCTGTATTGGTACCAGCGCAACAACATATTTAATGCGCTTCAGTCCTTTACCAAGACCAATCACGAGATCGATCCCACCAAACCTCTTCGCGATACCGCTTATCGCTTCATCACCGCAGGCTTCAATGTGGGCGGCCCGGTGTACATCCCAAAACTTATTCCCCGCGGACAGCAGAAATTGTTCTTTTTCTTTTCCGAAGAACAGCAGCGCGAAGCCCGGCCCCAGGACGTTCGCCAGGTCACCGTACCAACGGCATTGGAGCGGCAAGGCAACTTTTCTCTCTCCGCATACAATAAGACGACCAACACCTATGGCCCTCTCGCGATCGCCGACCCCCAGCTGATCGCGCAAGGCAAGACCTGCAAGAAAGCCGGGGACGCCGGTTGCTTCGCCAACGGCATTATTCCCGGCAATCGAATCGATCCCCGCATGCAGGCTTTTCTCAACCTGCTGCCGGTTGCCAATGCGAATCTCACCCAGATTGGGCCTAACCTGGTCAACGCGGGAGGAACCAACTTCAATTATCAGGTGCAGGAGAGCCTGGCGATCCCCAAGCATACTGAGACGCTGCGCGTCGATTTCAATCCTACCCAGAACAATCTTCTATTTGTTACTCTGAGCCGCTGGTGGGACGATGAGCTAGGCTTCGCCGTTCCTGCAGGCAACGCCAACTGGGGCTGGCTACCCAGCGAATACAACCCGATCTCCCGCTTCCTCACCATCGATGCTCAACATATTTTCAGTCCAACCTTCATCTTTGAAGGCAGGCTTTCGGCTTCCCGTTGGACCGAGGGCAACCATCCCAAACAAGCCATCGTGAACACTCGCGTGAGATCGCTGACCGGGGCCACGATGCCGCAGCTCTATCTGGGAAACAATCCTCTTAACCTCGTATCCCAGGCAAACTTTGGAGGCGTCAGCAACCCCGCCAATCCTACTATTGCTTCGCGCTACCCGATCACCGGCATAGAAAATGTTTTCACGTTTGACCCTGTCCTCACCAAAGTTGTGGGCCCCCATACCGCCAAGACAGGGATGTTTATCGAGTATTGGCAGGAGCACAAGGGGGTCAACGGAGACTTTACTGGCACTTACGACTTCAGCTCTAATAGCTCCAGCTACACCGCTGCCTTGGGGAATACCGGCAACCCGTACGCGAATGCGCTGATTGGCGACTTCCAGAAGTACACTGAAAACAATACCCGTCCTCCTCTGATCTCGCATTACCAGGGCATCGAGTGGTTTGGGCAGGACAATTGGAAGGCGCTTCCCAATCTGACCCTGGATTTGGGGGTTCGCCTGGGCTGGTCGCGGCCCTTCCACAATGCGCCCGCGAATGAAGCCGGCTTCGTGCCTGAGCTTTATAATCCCGCGCAGCGCGTGCTTCTGTACGGAATGACGGGCGCGCCCAAACCACCTAACTCGGCCCTGAACGGGGCCATCGTCCCCGGCATCGGTAATCCAGTCGATGGAACTGTCGCGAATGGGATCGTTCCGGGCTTCGAGCAGGCATATGCTCCCAATTACCCGCCCGGACTGCGTAACAGCGATCACGTGAAGGTGGCCCCGCGCTTTGGCTTCTCTTATGATCCGTTTGGCACCGGCAAGACCGCGATTCGCGGAGGCTTTGGGGTCTTCTATGACATGCGTGAAAGGGACAACTTCTTCACCAACGATTTCAAGAGTGTCCCCTTGCAATTCCAACCTACCATCGAATTTGGAGATACGACTTATACTTCCTCGGGCGCTGTGGCTGCGTTTGGCACCGATACTGTGAATCCGAACGTGGTGAAGGGCTTCACCTTCCCTTCGTCAAGCTTCTCCTTCCAGCGCAATCGCAAGGTGCCATACACCATGGAGTACAGCCTTGGCATCCAGCGTGAAATTGGTTTCAAAACCGTGCTCGATGTCGCTTATGTGGCCTCCATGAGCCGGCATCTGATCTGGGAGATGAACCAGAACGCCGTTCCGGCAAATGCCACCATCGCGAATCCCAGCCTCCCGGTGAATGCTCTGCGTCCCTATCTCGGCTATGCCGACATCAACCAGCTGCAATATTCCGGGACCTCGAACTACAATTCGCTGCAGGTCTTTCTCGATCGGCGCTTCGCAAAGAGTGTTGACTTCAGCGCCGCTTACACCTGGTCCAAGGCCTTGGATTTTGCCGACTCGGAGACCGGCACAGTCCTCAATCCTTATATCTTTAATAGCGTGCCTTTCCGGCAGTGGCAGTACGGCCTGGCCGACTTCGATCATAACCACATCTTCCGGGCCTCATGGACTTGGGACATCCCGCAGGCCAGCCATCTTTGGAACCACGGCTTCGTGCATGGCTTGCTGGATGATTGGAGGATTTCCGGGATCACCACCTTTCAGACCGGCGCGCCGCTGTCGATCTCTCTGAACAACGTCTGCTTGCTGCCGCAGAGCGCCGGGCCCCTCACTCCTGCCATGGCGACATCAACTTGCACCAACTTGGGTGGCACCTCGAACAGTGGGACCTCCTGGAGCGGCTCTTCCACTCAGGCTGGGCGCGTCCTTATCCTGGGGACCGGAAATGTGGTCAATGCCACGACTCCCTTTGCCCATACCAACGGACTCGATGGCCTCATCCTGGCCCCGCCAATGCGAGGCACTCTGGCAGGCACTCCGCAGGGGGTTGCGGGTTTTGCCCCGAAGAGCTATTTTCGCGGACCCGGCATCGACAATTGGGATATGTCCCTCTTCAAGCAGATTCCCATGCCCACCGAGCGGCTTAAGCTCCAGTTCCGCGCTGAAGTCTATAACGTCTTTAATCACACCAACTTCACCACCGTGGACACGAATGCGCAGTTCCAGGTGGATTACCTGGGCAATTTCCAACAGGTGAATCCGACTTTTGGAAAATACACCGCTGCTGCCCTTAAGCGGCGCATGCAATTAGCTTTGAGGCTATCGTTCTAAGCCAGAGAAGCAGTCACTTTCGCACGCGCTTTTGGAAGTGGAGCAGGCATTTCCTGCAAGCCGGCAAAATTGGGCATGACGGACCTTCTGATCAGGCAGAATGAATAAGATCGACAATCCGAATCACCGTCTGCAGGTTGCCAAACGGGCGCCGCACATTGTAGATTGCCCAATGGAGAAAAGGTTGTCTCACAGAACTATGAACCTGTTCCGCCGCTCCGCAGTTGCCGTCACAGCCCTTGCCTTCACATCCATCCTGGCCTTCACGCAGACTTCGCCCACCCAGACATCATCCGCGCAGACTTCGCCCGCCCAGATCTCGCCGATGACGCCGGACATTCCTGCGAAGTTCACCGCGCCCACGGCGGATTACGACTACGTGAAGCGGGTCGAAATGGTCCCCATGCGTGACGGGGTGAAGCTGTACACCGTGATTGTCATCCCCAAAGGAGCGGCGCACGCTCCCATCCTGCTGACGCGCACCCCATACGATGCCAAGGGCCGGACGCAGCATACCGAATCCCCGCACATGCTGGACGAGCTGCCCCAGGGCGACGATGTCTTCGTCAAGGCCGGATACATTCGCGTATTCCAGGACGTGCGCGGCAAATACGGTTCTGAGGGCGAGTATGTGATGACCCCTCCACCAACCGGCCCGCTGAATCCGCATGGGCCCAACGACACCACCGACGCGTATGACACTATCGATTGGCTGGTCAAGCATGTGCCCGAATCGAATGGCAAGGTAGGGATGCTGGGCTCTTCCTATGAGGGCTTCACCGTCGTCATGGCATTGCTCGATCCTCATCCCGCGCTCAAGGTGGCCGCGCCCGAGAGCCCGATGATCGATGGCTGGATGGGCGATGACTGGTTCCACTACGGCGCATTCCGCCAGACTAACTTCGACTATTTCATCCGGCAGACCACCGTCCGCGGCAAGGGCGAGATCCTCCCACGCGAAGGATATGACGATTACACCAATTTTTTACGAAAAGGATCGGCGGGAGACTTCGCCCGCTCCGCCGGCCTCGACCAGCTTCCCTTCTGGCGCAAGGTGGAGGAGCATCCCGCCTACGACGCCTTCTGGCAGGGGCAGGCGCTGGACAAATTGGTCGCCAAGCTGCCTCTGAAGGTGCCGACCCTGTGGCTGCAAGGCCTGTGGGACCAGGAGGACATGTGGGGCGCGATCCACTCCTATGAAGCCGATGAGCCGAAAGACAAGAGCAACACCATGAATTACCTGGTGATGGGGCCGTGGCGCCACAGCCAGGTGAACTATGTCGGCTACTCGCTTGGGCCGCTGCTCTGGAATGGCGATACCACGCTCCAGTTCCGCCGCGATATCCTGCTTCCCTTCTTCAATCAATATCTGCTCGATCATGGAGCCAAGGCCGATACCCCGCCGGTGCTCATTTACAACACCGGCGAGAACCATTGGGACCGATTCTCTTCGTGGCCGCTGAGCTGCGATTCCGGCTGCGCCAACAAGCCCCACCCGCTTTATCTGGCGGATGGCAAGCTGTCTTTCCAGCCGTCGGATTCGCCCGCGAAGTACGACGAGTATGTATCCGATCCATCGAAGCCGGTTCCCTACCGCCCTCGTCCGATTTACGCCGAGGATACCGAGGGCTGGCGAACATGGCTGGTAAAAGATCAGCGCTTCGTCGATGGCCGTTCCGATGTTCTCACCTATGTGACCGATCCGCTCACCGCTCCGCTGCGTGTCAGCGGCCCGCCCGAGGTGAACCTGTATGCCTCGACCAGCGGCACGGACAGCGATTGGGTGGTCAAGCTGATCGATGTCTATCCCGATACGGTCCCTTCCGATGAGACCATGGGCGGCTATGAGCTACCAATTTCGCTCGACATCTTCCGCGGACGCTATCGCACCAGCTTCGAGCATGCCGAAGCAATTACCCCCGACAAGCCCCTGCTCTATCGCTTCGGCCTGCCGACGGTAAACCACGTCTTTCTGCCCGGGCACCGCGTGATGGTGCAGGTGCAGTCCACCCTGTTTCCCCTCTACGACCGCAACCCTCAGACCTTTGTGCCCAATACGTTCGACGCCAAGCCGGGGGATTATCGCAAGGCCACCCAGCGCGTATGGCACACCCAGGGCGCAGCCAGCTTTATCGGGCTGCCGGTTGTACCGTAAGAGGCAGTAAAAAACAGTGCGTGAATCTTGGACTTTGGGGGATTAAATCGTTGCCGTGAGTTGATATTTCGCTGCACGAGATTTCACGATTCTCCGCCTTCCATGTCCTGGGTTCTTCTCATACCAGGTTCGCAGCAACCCAAACCGTTCGAGTAGATCCACATCGCGGCCGACTGCACGGGTATCGCGATTTAAGTCGACAGCAAGAGCAGATACAGGAGTCGCTTTCTCTCTGGCAACACGCAAGAGCCGAATACGTTGTGCGGAAAGCACCCGCATCATGTCGCTGGCGCTTTCAAATGAAACGGTAATTTCAGGCGTGAGGACCTCCCCCCGATCCAGTTTGCGAGCATGTTCCCGTGCCCGGTCGAAGAAATCCTTCACACCATTGCTGGTCACCCGAACTTTAATGGTTTTGTCCATCCTCGGTCCTCCAGAGTTCCTCAACTTCTTGCTTAAAGCGATGGACGAGCGCTTCATAGCCAGGGAAGTCTATCTCTTGCGCCTCTCCCATAAAATGTCGATGGTGGTATTCATGACTATTGTCATAACCAAGCACACGCCCGTTATCGACGCCGCTAATGCGTGGGTTGATATATCCGAGACTGTACTTGACCACTCGATCTTCTTCGTACCAAACTTCTTCTTTAAGAACAGCGCCCCGCCTTTTGCCGGTTAAATATGAGGTGTTATCGACTCGCTTCTCCCGTGACTTCGAAATCCGTTTTCTCGCGCTCTTCTTAGCCAAATGATTGGCTCCGCTCAACCAGGACGTCAGATATCCTATCTGATCTAACCAGCTGAAGTCAAGTGCTTACAATCTGGATGAAACTTTCAGGCAATGGCGTGAAACCACGATAAGCGCCATTCACTCCATCCCTCACCCGGGATTTCAAGCCTTATCAGGTGTTTCATTGGGTACTATCTGTATCTTGTTCTAAACATGAGCGTGTGTTACGAATGAAGCAAAGTTTCCGAAATCCGAGTGCGTTTTGCGGGCGCTTGCAGGAGAGCCGATGAAGGTCGTTATGCTGTGCGGAGGTCTGGGTACGCGTTTAAGGGAGGAGACCGAATTCCGCCCCAAGCCGCTGGTCGAGATCGGGGGACGTCCGATCCTGTGGCACATCATGAAAATGTATGCCCACGCCGGCTATCGCGATTTCGTCCTCTGCCTGGGCTATCGCGGCAACATGATTAAAGAGTATTTTCTTAATTATGAGGCCATGAACAGCGACTTCACCATCTGCCTGGGACGCCGCTCGCAGATCGAATACAACAACGACCACACCGAGCAGGACATCCGGCTTACCCTGGCAGATACCGGCCTGCCCACCATGACTGGCGGGCGCGTGAAGCGCATCCAGAAATATATCGACGACGACACCTTCATGATGACCTATGGCGACGGCGTGGGCGACGTGGACATCCGCCGCCTGCTCGATTTCCACAAAAGCCATGGCAAGATCGCCACCGTGACCGCGGTCACGCCCAGCTCCCGCTTCGGCATGGTGCAAACCGATTCTCAGGGACAGGTGGTCGGCTTTCTGGAGAAACCTAAGACCAGCGGACGCGCCAGCGCGGGATTTTTCGTCTTTCAGCGACGCATCTTCGATTACCTTTGGGGTGATGACTGCACTCTGGAACGCGAGCCTCTGGAACGTCTGGCCAAAGATGGCCAGCTGATGGCCTATGAGCACGACGGCTTTTTCTACGCCATGGACACTTACCGCGAATACGAATACCTGAACGAGCTTTGGGCAAAAAATCAGGCGCCGTGGAAAGTATGGGAATGAGCGGCAGCTTCTGGCGCGATCGTCCGGTATTGGTGACCGGGGCCACTGGACTGCTCGGCAGCTGGCTTACTCGGTATCTGCTGGAGGCGGGAGCTTCAGTCACCACGCTGGTGCGGGACTGGGTGCCGGCCTCGGAGCTTCTCCGGCGGCATACCCTGGACAAGGTGAATGTGGTGCGGGGCGATCTCAACGATGCCGGCCTGCTGGAGCGTGTGCTGGGCGAATACGAAATTGAAGTCGTCTTCCACTTGGCCGCGCAAACCATCGTGGGAATCGCCAACCGCAACCCAATCTCCACCTTTGAGAGCAACATCCGCGGCACCTGGAACCTGCTGGAGGCATGCCGCAGAGCGCCCCGGGTACGGTCGATCGTTACCGCATCTTCCGACAAAGCGTATGGCGAGCAGCCGGTGCTTCCCTACAATGAAGATATGCCCTTGCAGGGGCGGCATCCTTACGACGTAAGCAAGTCGTGCGCGGACCTGATCGCGCAATCGTATGCGGTGTCGTTCGATACGCCGGTCGCCATCACCCGCTGCGGAAATTTCTATGGCGGCGGCGATCTGAACTGGAACCGAGTTGTCCCCGGCACCATCCGTTCGGTGTTGCGCGGTGAGCGCCCCGTGATTCGGTCTGACGGCCAATACGTGCGCGACTACTTCTACATAGAAGATGGCGCTGCCGCCTACATGCTGCTCGCGGAGCGGCTTTGGGGCGATCCGGGACTGCGGGGAAAGGCCTTCAACTTTTCCAACGAAGCGCAGATCAGCGTGATCGACATGGTGGGCAAAATCCTCCAGAAGATGAAGTCCAGGCTCCAGCCTGAAATCCAGAACCAGGCAGTCAACGAGATCCGCCACCAGTTTCTCAGCGCGGAGCGCGCTCGCGCCATCCTGCAATGGCAGCCGCGATTCACCCTGGAGGACGGATTGGAGCGCACCATAGCCTGGTATCGGGAGGCGCTCAAGTAGTGCAGAAGGCCAACGAATTGCGAGAGCGTATCCTCGGACTGATCCAGGAGTACTTCACAGAGGCATTCCCTGTGCGCGAGTTTGTGCCCGGAGTCACGCCTGTTCCTATCTCGGGCCGCGTCTTCGACCACTCCGAGCTGGAATTGCTGGTGGAATCGGCGCTGGAATTCTGGCTTACCACCGGACGCTTTGCCGAAATCTTCGAGCGGGACTTTGCCAGATTTTTTGGCGTACGCGCCGCCGTGCTGGTCAACTCCGGCTCTTCGGCCAACCTGCTGGCGCTCTCTGCCTTGACCTCTTCACGTCTAGGCGAAAAGCGGCTTAAGCCTGGTGACGAGGTCATTACCCTTGCCGCCGGCTTTCCCACCACAGTAAATCCCATTGTGCAGAACGGGTTGGTCCCAGTGTTTGTCGATGTGCAGATTCCCACCTACAACATCGATCCCCGCTACCTTGAGGAGGCGTTATCGCCGCGGACTCGGGCCATCATTCTGGCGCACACCTTGGGCAATCCCTTCGACCTGGATGCGGTTTCAGCGTTCGCGAAAAAGCATGATCTCTGGCTCATTGAAGACTGCTGTGACGCGGTGGGAGCGACCTATCGCGGACAAAAAGTGGGCAGCTTCGGCCATGCCGCTTCGGTAAGCTTTTACCCAGCGCACCACATCACAATGGGCGAGGGCGGATGCGTGCTCACGGACAAGCCGCTGCTCAAGACCTTGATTGAGTCGTTTCGCGATTGGGGCCGCGATTGCTGGTGCGCGCCCGGCAAAGAGAACACCTGCGGTAAGCGCTTTGACTGGCAGCTTGGCGAGCTGCCGCACGGCTACGACCATAAGTATATCTACTCGCATATTGGCTATAACCTCAAGGCCACGGACATGCAGGCCGCGGTCGGCGTCGCCCAACTCAAAAAATTGGATGGATTCATCGAGGCGAGGCGGCGCAACTTCCGCATCCTGAAAGACGGTCTGGCCGATCTTAGCGACTTTTTCCTGCTTCCCGAAGCCACTCCACATTCCGACCCTAGCTGGTTCGGCTTTCCGCTTATGCTTCACGCCGGGGCGCCGTTCTCGCGCAAGCAGCTGGTCGATTTCCTTGCGGAAAAGAAGATCGGCACGCGACAGTTATTTGCCGGCAATCTGGTCCGGCAACCTGCTTATAAAGATGTCCGGCACCGGAGCATCGGAGACCTCAAAAACAGCGATCTGGTGATGGACCAGGTGTTCTGGGTCGGCGTTTATCCCGGCCTCACGCCGGAGATGCTCGCCTACATGGTGGATTCTTTCCATGCAGCGGCAAAGACGCTGGCAAGTCGAAGGATCTCCGCCAAGTCAGAGGCGTAATGAATCCGCTGGCCGAAGATCTGTCGGATGTGCTCTCCCAGACCCAACCCTTGTGGGAAGAATTGCGCAACACCCGCATTTTTATTACCGGCGGGACCGGCTTCTTCGGCTGCTGGCTGCTGGAAACCTTTGCCTGGGCGAATGAACATCTCTCCCTCAACGCCAGGGCCGTGGTGCTCACCCGCGAGGCGGAGAAATTTCGCAGGAAGGCGCCTCATCTGGCGGACCTTCGCGCGGTCCATCTTCATGAAGGAGATGTGCGCGACTTTGATTTTCCCAGTGGCGACTTCACCCACGCCATCCATGCCGCGGCCGAGTCCAGCACGACGTTGAACTCCACCCACCCTCACCTGATGCTCGATACCATCGTGCGCGGAACGCAGCGCTGTCTCGATTTCGCCAAGGCAAAAGGCGTGAAGAAGTTTCTCTTCGTCAGCTCCGGGGCTGTCTATGGCGCACAGCCCGCCGGGCTTTCGCATATACCAGAGACCTATAGTGCGGGTCCGGAGACACCAGCGCCAGAGTCGGCTTATGCGGAAGGAAAGCGCATGGCGGAGCTGCAATGCGCACTGGCAGCCAACTCGGGAGCGCCGGGGACGAAGATCGCCCGCTGTTTTGCTTTTGTCGGCCCTTATCTGCCGCTGGACGCTCATTTTGCCATTGGAAATTTTATTCGCGACCAGATGAAGGGCGGTCCGATCGTCGTTCGCGGCGATGGGACGGCGGTCCGCTCGTATTTGTACGCTGCGGACCTGATGATTTGGCTTTGGACCATCCTCTTTCGCGGAGAAAACGGCCGCGCCTACAACGTGGGATCGGAGGAAGCGGTCAGCATACGCGATTTAGCGCGCATCACCGCAGAGGCGCTGGAACCCAGGGTTGCGGTGGAGATTCGTGGCGCGCCCACCGGAGCGCCGCCCCATCGCTATGTGCCGTGTACCGCCAGGGCAGCATCGGAGCTGGGACTTCGCCGGCGGGTCGATCTGCCCGCGGCGATCCAACGCACCCAGCGTTGGTTTTCTAGATAACGCGGTCGGGCGGGATTGCGTAACAGATCGTCTCCGCGTAATCCTCCGCATAGTGGCGCAGGTACAAACGCAGCTCCGGGGCCGCGGACCGCATATGCAACGGTATGCGCCAGAAATCTTCAAGATGATGGTAGAGAGTGATGGCCCACACGGCTTTCCCGGAGCGTAAGAGCGCGTCGCCGCTGCGGATCGCGCTCATTTCCGAGCCTTCAATATCCATCTTCACGAACGTAGGACGCGGAGTAAGATCGTCGAGGCGAATTCCAGGAATCGAGATCGACTTCTCCGTCTGCTCTTTCCCGCTCGCGGCATGAGAGGCTACATTCCCGGACGCGGCGAATTGCAGGCTCTTCCCATCCTGGGTCGCTGCCGCATGGATTAATTCGATGCGATCTGCCGCCGGCAACGACTTGGCGAACGACTCTAATCGCGAGAAGTTGGAGGGGTCCGGCTCAAGGCAAAAGATGCGCGAGAACTGGCCGCGCGAAACCTGCAAATATTGCCGCAGGGTGTCTCCATCGAATGCTCCACAATCGACAAAAACCTCGTCCGAGCGCAAGCGGAGAAATTCGGGAAAGTATGTCTCTGCCGAAGGCAGTGGTGGCGGGACTGCATCAGAGTTGAGGGTTTCGAACCACTCCATCAGCCCTGCATAGAGCCGCCGCGATTCTTCGTCCGCCCAGCAATCGGCGGCCTGCTTGATTGCTTCGGCATTCTGGGTGAGCTTGGACGGAAGATCAACCGCCAGATATGGAAGAAAAACCTCCGGGTACTTGCGAAAGAGTTGCGCGTAAGTAATCACTTTGTCCGCGCCCAGCCCGCTCAACTGACGGCGCAGAGGTGTGTGGTTAAACACTGCCGTTACGTACGTTGCCGCCGGATGCTGGCGTACAATCTCCGCCGGAGGAGCTATGCGGATGCCTCCCGCCGATTCCCCCCAAAGCTTTGGATTGTTGTCGATTACCGCGACTGGAACAATTCCGAGCTTCGCCAATCCGGCAAACATATAATCGGCCAGGAATCCTCGTGCCCCGGCTACCACCAATCGGTCGATCATTGGGTTCCTGCCGCTTGCTTGCAAGGTTCCTCCTTTGCCTGCGTAAAGATTCTCATTTTCTCTTTCCCTCTTCCCGCCGGAGCGTCAAATAAATCGGATAGAAGCCCTGCGCCATCACAATGAGCCGGCCAATCCAGTTAGCGACGTTGACGCGCTGCATGATTGAAATCAGCAAGCGTAGCCTGCCCGCGACCTGCTTCATCTCAAAATCGAAGGGCTGCGCCAGACGCTTCAGGAAGAGATCTTCTCCCAGGGAAATCAGTGTCAGCGGATATTTTTTGCCCACCTGCTTTACGGCTTTTCGGCACCAGACAGGATTAATTTGAGTTTGCAGGGTTCGCGCAAAGGCAGGGTCCCGCCGGAAAATCCATTTCAGCCATACCGGCAAGACCCAGCGCCAGATTACCGGAGGCTGCATGACAAGATAGTGTCCTTCAAAATAGGAGAGATAATTCGGAATTTCAAAGTGAAGGATGCCGCCAGGCCTGAGTACCCTTACCGCTTCCCGCAATACGCGGATTGGATCTTGCGTGTGCTCAAGAACGTTTGCTGAATAGACGATATCGAACGAAGCATCGTCGAACGGCAAGCTTTCGCCTACGGCATTCACGATCCGCTCAGGATCGAGGCCATTTGCAATTAATAGCTCGCGCGACGCTTTAAAGGACTGGTCGAAGCCTTCTCCTTCAGGCTCTACGCCATATGCGTCAACGTTAAAGTGGTTGATCCAGACCGCGATGTTTGTCCCATATCCCGACCCGATTTCGAGCAGCTTCTTTTCTCTGAGCGGAACATATTTCTCCAGCAGGCCTGCCGCTCTGATCGATTTCTGCGGGTTAAGGAAATCGGCTATCGCAACCTTCGGGTCGCTTCCATTCAACCGGCTAAAAAAAAGACCCACCGATTTGACCGCCGCATCAAAGACGCTCTCGGGAACACTAATTAAAGAAGTATCGACGCTGTTCAAGGTCGCTCCTCAGTCTTCCAGGACCGGAACCAACATGTTGGAGAGGAACTCCTCCCGCTCCAGAAAAGGCCATAAGTCTTCCAGCGGCTTCGAGACAAAGGATCCGTCGGGCCGCTGAATCGAAGAAAGCCTCGGCTGGCGGACCTCATCGAGAATCACATGCACATCGCAGACCACTGGACCGGGCCGCTTCAGGACGCGCCGAATCTCCTCGCCCAGATTCGACTGGTCTTTAATCACGTCCGAAGCGACTCCGTAAGCCTCGGCCACGCGGCGCACGTCCGGTAGCGATTGTCCAGTTGCGGTATCGCAGCCAATCCGGGCGCCCCCAAAGAAAGCTGTCTGCGAGGCCCTTATAGACGCATATCCCTGATTGTTGAAGACAAAAAATTTTATTGGAAGCCTCAGGCGCGCAATCGTTTCAAGCTCCTGGATGTTGAATTGAAAACCTCCATCGCCATCGACGCAAATGGTATTGCGCCGGTTCGCTGCCACGCATGCCCCAATGGCGGCTGGGATGCCAAATCCCATCGCCCCCAGAGCGGCGGTATGGAAGATGCGCTGTCTCTTCTTTACTCGAAATGCCAGGAGAAAGAGCTCGATCGCGCTTCCCGAGCTGCCGGAGACGATGTAGTCGCCCTCGGACAATTCATGCGACATGACCTCCGCGAAATTGTAGACACTTACTCGCCCGGAGGGCACTTGATGTTCCGGCAAAACGACCGGATAGCGGAGCTTCCATTCTGCGCATCGTTTTTTCCAGCCGGTACGGTCTTTTTTCGTAATCTTGTTTTTTTGACGCAGAAGCTGGCGCAGAAACTCTCCTGCATCGGCGCACACCGGATATTGGATCGCGGACCCCAGTTTTTTCAATTCCGCTCGATCGATGTCGATTACGACCTTGTGCGCAGCTCGCGCAAATCCTTCAGGATTGAAGCCGACCACAGACCGGTCCAGTCTGGCGCCCACCGACAGCAGAAAATCGCAGTTCTGGACCGCAAAGTTCGCGCCACGCGGGGCTATGTTTCCAGGACGGCCGACAAATAGCGGTTCATCATCGGGCACCATGTCGATAGAGAGCCAGGTGGTCTCAATTGGAATATCCAGGAGCCGCAGCACCTCATGAAGCTCTTTCTCCGCCCTCGCCAGACGGATGCCGTTCCCCACCAGAAACAGTGGCCTCTCGGCGCGGTTGAGCGCGGCAACAATCTCCGCAACTTGGGCAGATAGATCGGTCGCTGTTAAGCCCCCGGCCTCTGCCGGATCTTCGGTAAAACCCTTCAGCTTTGCCGGATCGATAGGAGAGGCCTGAACGTCCAGGGGAATATCAATCCATACCGGTCCGGGCCGCCCATGTTGGGCGATGTAGAGGGCCTTCTCCAGGTGATAGCGGATACTCTGCGGATCGTTCACCGTGACGGCATACTTGGTCAGCGGACGAACCACCGAGACAATATCCACCTCCTGAATACCCATCTGCCGAACTCCCAGGGGTGTTCCGTCGGCGGCAAACATGCTGTCCGGCCGTTTTACCTGTCCGGAGAGGAATAGACATGGGGTGGAATCCACCCATGCGCCCGCCACCCCGGTGATTGCGTTGGTCCCGCCCGGCCCGGTCGTAACCAGCGCAACCCCTAAATGATTGGTCGCCTTCGAATAGTGCTCAGCCGCAATCGCGCTCGCCTGCTCGTGGAGGTTGCAGACATACTCGATTTCTTTGCACCGGCCCAAGGAGTCGTTCAGGTGCATGGCGCCGCCGCCGGTGACCAGGAACACGTGCTTGACGCCCTGCTCGGCAACGAACTGGATCACATAATCGGAAAGTTTTTGCATGTCTTAGATTGATTTTGTATTCACGCGCGTGTTTTTTGCCAGGAGTATGGCGTCCACCAGCTCACGGACCGCTCCTGAACCGCCATCGCCGGTGGCCACAAATGCGGCTTTCTTGCGGACGGCAGGGCGGGCATCGGCGGGAGATGCTGCGACCCCGGCGATATTCATGGCCGCTAAATCGTTTACGTCATCTCCCATAAAGCAGATCTCGGACAATGCGAGTCCCCGGCGCTGGGAAAATGCGCGCAGGGCCTGGGACTTGTCCTTGCAGTTTTTCTCTACGTCGGTGATGCCCATCTTCGCGGCAAAACGGTCCACCAGCGGACTGTTTTCTCCGGAGATAAGCGCCACGATCAGGCCGGCCTTGATTGCCAGGGAAACTCCCATCACATCGGCAAAACAAAATCTCTTCCACTCCTCGCCATTTGGCCCCCACCAGAAGCCGCCATCGGTGAGAACACCGTCGACGTCGAGGGCGATTGCCTTGATGTCATGAAACATCTAAGCGCTGGCGCCTACCCGCCGCAATTTTTTCAGGATTGGAACTTCCCGCTCGTAAACCCGCTTTACGCCATCGCCCATCGACTGCTCAACCAGCCGGATGTCGCGAATCACGCGCGTGATGCCGTTCGGCTCCAGCGATGCCGCCTGGTCCGATCCCCACATGGCGCGGTCCAGGCTGATGTGCCGTTCCACGCAGCAGGCCCCCAGTACGACCGACGCTACCGTGGAAGCGATCCCGGTCTCATGTCCTGAATAACCCACGGGAACACCATAACGCTGGCGCAGCGTGGGAATGGCGCGCAGATTCAGCTCTTCATAAAAAGCGGGATAAGTGCTGCAGGCATGCAGCAGGACCAGATTGTCTTTGCCCAGCACCTGCACTGCATGGTCAATTTCCTCGATGGTGCTCATTCCGGTGGAAAGAATGATGGGTTTCCCTGTGGCGCGGGTATGGCGCAGCAGCGCGTCATCGGTAAGCGATGCCGATGCGATCTTGTAGCACGGCACATTGAACTGGCTGATGAACTGGACCGATTGCTCGTCCCAGCAGGAGGCAAACCAGGAGATGTTGACCGCCTTGCAGTATGCATCGATGGCCTCATACTCGCGAAGACCGAATTCCAGGCCCCGCTTAAGGTCGCCGTTGGTGGTCCCGAAGGGGCTCTCCCGGGGACGCGCCAGCTCCTCAGCGGAATAGACCACGTCGATGGTCCTTTTCTGGAATTTGACCGCGTTGCAGCCGGCGGCTACAGCGACGCTGATCAGCCGCTTGGCGAGATCGATGTCGCCATTATGGTTGATCCCAATCTCGGCGATAACGTAACAAGGCTGGCCATCGCCGACCAGCTTGTCTCCTATTTTTATGGTCTTGCCCATGTGCGGGACCCCTGTGGTGTTGCTCTCTATCGAATTCCTCGAATTGTACCCAAGCTTTCCGGAATTGCGCCCCTTCTCTGGGTCTAAGGTCTATCTTTAGTAACGTATCTTTGGCTGTGACGATGTCGTACTATGTTTACCATGTCTGCCTCGGGGGCAACACCGGGAATTTCCCCAGTTTACCGTTTTCCGCAAACCTACAAGAGCACGCTTTTGAAGGCGCTCGATACTATCGACCTCGGCAGTGTTTCGAAAGCAATTGAGCTCCTGATCGAGGCGCGAGCGGCTGGACGGACCATATTTGTTTGCGGCAATGGAGGAAGCGCCTCGACCGCCTCCCATTTCGTGTGCGATATGGTGAAGGGGGCAAGTTATGAGCGCGATACCCGCTTCCGCATCATGGCATTGACCGACTCGCTGCCCACCATCACTGCCTATTCCAACGACGTAGACTATGCGTCCATCTTTGTGGAGCAGCTCAAGAACTTTGCGCAACCCGGCGATGTGGTGATGGCCATCAGTGGCTCGGGGAATTCCGCCAATGTGGTGAAGGCAATGGAATATGGCCGCTCTGCAGGGTGCCGGACGATCGCGCTTACCGGTCGCGATGGCGGCAAGCTTGGCGCCACAGCGGAGTTGCAGATCAGGGTGGCCGAGCCCCATATGGGACGCATCGAAGACGGCCACATGATCGTATGCCACATGATCTGCTACTACTTCATGGAACAAGGCTGATCTCCGTTCCGGATCGCGCGAATCATATGACTCAAGTCCAATGCGCCGCCGAAACCTCTCGCGAAGAACTTCTCCAGCTTTTACTGCCAACATCAGTCGCGCAAATCACCGCCCGGCAAGCTGAGCTTTTCTCGCGTCTCCAATCGGGTAAGGTGGTCCTTTTCGGCGCAGGAAACATGGGTCGCCGTCTCCTCTCCGCATTGCGCGAGGACAAAATTGAAGTGGTCGCATTTGCCGACAATAATCCTGCTTTGTGGCATTCCCAGATCGCAGGCATCTCTGTCCTGCCGCCAGAAAAGGCAGCGCAGGAATTCGGCGACCGGGCCACATTCCTGATCGCGCTCTGGCATCCCTGCAGCGTCTCCGCAACCCGCAGCGCTTTACAACAGCTTCGCCATTTGGGGTGTGCTGACATTGCGTTCTTCCCCGAGCTGCTCATCCGGTACAAACGCAGATTATTGCCGCTGCTTTTCTGGAGTGATCCTTCCGTGCTGGCATCCCATTCACGCGAGATCCTGCAGGTCTTCGATCTGCTGCGGGATGAAGCCTCGCGTCGGGCCTTCCTGCAAGCCGTCCGTTTGCGTTTGCTTGGCGACTTTGAGGGGCTGGACGAACCTGGGACAACCGCGCAATACTTTCCGCGGGAGCTGTATCGGGTCTCCTCCGATGAGTTTTTTGTGGATTGCGGCGCTTTTGACGGAGACACAGTTCGTGACTTTTTGGAAGAGAGCGGAGGCCGGTTTCGCAAGATTGTCGCATTCGAAGCTGACCCCACAATGGCGGTACGCCTCAAGGCCAGCATCAAGAAGCTGGGCATGGCGGACCGGATCGATATCCAGGAAAAAGCGGTCGGGGCCGCCAATGGTACTGTAAGTTTCGCGCCCAATGGCACGGTCGGAGGCTCAATCTGCCAATCCGGAGGAATCGCGCTTCCCTGCGTGGCGCTTGATTCGACCCTGGCCGGGCAACCGGTCAGTTTAGTCAAGATGGATATCGAAGGGGCCGAATCCGACGCTCTGCACGGTGCCGCGGAGACGATTCGCAGCAGCAGGCCGGTCCTTTGCATCTGCGTGTACCATCGTCCGAACGATCTCTGGACGATTCCGCTTCAAATTCACCAGTGCATGCCCGATGCGGGCCTGTATTTCCGCTCCCACCGCGCCGATGGCTGGGACCTGGTTTGTTACGCAATACCGCCGGAGCGAAAATCGCTCCCCAGTCACCGGAATTGAAGATGAAAACCATCAGCATTTTAACGCCTTGTTATAACGAAGAGGGGAACGTGCTCCAGGTATATGAGCGCGTGCGCGCCGTCATGGCGCGGATCGGCCGCTATCGTTATGAACATGTCTTTATCGATAACCGTTCCCAGGACAACACCTTTGCCATCCTGAAGCACCTCTCCGAAGCCGATAAGAACGTAAAGGTGATCCGCAACACCCGCAACTTCGGCCATATTCGCTCTCCTCTTCACGGCTTCATGCAGACCCGCGGAGATGCGGTGATCGGAATCGTCGCCGACCTTCAGGACCCTCCGGAATTAATAGAAGAGCTGATTGCGGAATGGGAGAAGGGCTTTGCTCTGGTCCTCGCCATCAAGCGCGAAAGCCATGAAAACTCGCTCATGTATTGGCTGCGCACGCAATATTACAAACTGGTGCGGCGCCTCTCTGAGATCGAGACCTTTGAAAATTTCAACGGCTTTGGTTTGTACGACCGGAAAGTTGTGGATATGATCAAGCAGTTTCGCGATCCTTATCCCTACTTCCGCGGAATGATCGCTGAAATCGGGATACCCCACGCCGAGATCTTCTATACCCAGGAGCGGCGTAAATCCGGAAAAACAAAAAACAACTTGTTCAGCCTTTATGACGTAGGGATGTTGGGCATTACAACGCTCTCGAAAGTGCCGCTCCGCCTGGTCACTTTCACCGGCTTTCTCGGCTCCTTTATTTCTTTTCTCGCGGGAGCGGCTTACTTCGCTTATAAGATCCTCTACTGGAACCAATTCTCGGTAGGAATTGCGCCGCTGGTAATTGGGTTCTTCTTTTTAGGCTCTCTGCAAATGCTGTTTATGGGAATCCTGGGAGAGTACGTCGGCAATATCCATACCCAGGTGCAGGACCGTCCTCTGGTTTTCGAAAGCGAACGTATCAACTTTGAATATGATCCGGCAATGCCTTTGCGTTCCGCGCCTGTCTCAGAAACCTCAGAATGCTTGAGCTGACACTTAGCGCAGAAGCGGCGGCAATCCCCAATGAGGCCGCCAGTCGCCGACCAAGGGTGTGGTGGGTAATTGCTGCTATCGCCCTCGCAGGGATCTTCGGATGGCTCGCGACACGGTCCGTCAAGTGGCACGATTTAATCGCGGTGCTTCGCCATGCGCGTTTCGGATTGCTTCTGCTCAGCATGGGGGTGGCAAGCTTTTCTTACCTGATCAGGGCACTGCGCTGGCAAGGCCTGTTGCGCGTCGAACACCGCATCGGCTTTTGGCCGGTCTTCTGGGCCAACTCTGCAGGAAACCTTGGAAACACCGTTTTGCCGGCGCGCGCCGGAGAAGTTCTGCGGACGGTTATGATCAGCGCCCATTCGGGACTCAGCAAGGCCTTCGTTCTCTCTACCGCCTTTTCTGAGCGTCTTGCCGATGTGCTCGCGCTGCTTTTACTGGCGGGATTCGTCAACAGCGTTTCGCATGTTCTGCCTCCCACGCTTCGACCGATGAATGCCGCAGTGCTGGCCATTGCCTGTCTCGGTGTACTGTTCTTTTGCCTCCCTCGCCGCCTGGAAGATCTGGGCAATTTACTCGCTAATATATTGCCCGAGCGCCTACGAGAGCGCGCTGTCCAGTTTGTGCGGCAGGCGGCTGCGGGGGTCCGCTCCCTTCACAGCTATCGCCGGCTGGCCATATTCGGCAGTCTTACTCTCGTTATTTGGCTGCTCGATGCGTGCAGCACCGTAATCGCAGGATGGGCATTGGGGCTGTCAGTGCCCTTCGCCCTTGCCCTTCTGCTGCTCGCGGCGCTTGGCCTCAGCAGCATCATCCCTGCTCTTCCCGGGCAGATCGGTCTTTTTCAATTCATCACTATTGAAGTGATGGCAACTGCCGGTATGGACCACACCCATGGCCTGATGTATGGCCTGGTGCTCCAGGCAGGTTCATTCCTGGTAATCGGATTCTTGGGACTGATTGGGATCTGGAAGCATCAACGCAGTGATCTCCACCAGGGATATTCAACCATCAATAAAGCGCCCTAATGAGCGGCGCCGGACAAAGTGAGGAGCGAGTCGAAGGATCTGCAGTCCCATAGCGAAACTGGAAACTGCCTCTGGCGGCAAAGATCCGACTCTGGTACATCAGATGTGCCGTTCTTTACGTGGTATGAAGGACCTTGCGCAGGAATACAGTCGTCATCTGATCGATGTTCTGGTAAAGCATCACGATCATCTGGACCAGCGGAATGGCGGCAAGCACAAGAAAAGTCCAGGTATACGTCTGTTTGCTCAAGGGCAGTGCGCGGAGCAGAGGCTTGAAGTCCACATAGGCCAGCCCTGCGCTGATCAGGAAAACCAGGTCCGCCATTATCGTGGCAAAGCCCGGCATCTCTGGAACTCGCGCAGAAAGATATCGATGCAACTCCAGGGCGAACATCACCAGCACAAAGAGCACCATGGCATCGAGCGTCATCGTCATTCCCGCTTGTACGGTCAGCTTTTGCGGAATGATCCAACCCGCCTCCTTTACCATGGGCAAGTTGTCGACGATTGAGCGCACGATCAGCAAGCCAATAAGACCGATGCATGGTTTCACCAGCACCCGGGCAAACTGCCCGCCCGATTTCTGTTCATCATTCGCCATCACATGCTCCTCATTGACCTCATACCGATTTATCCTCACGTGCTCTGCTCGCGAAGAGTATTGATCCGAGCAAGAAGCTCTGATGCGACAGGCCGGTCGAGATCGCATCCAGCATATGTTCGGTCTATTGTGGGAACAATGCTTCCGTGCCTCGTAAGGAAACTTTCGTAATCAATCTGCAAGAGTACATCTGGATTGGCAGTCGCCTGCGGCCCGCAGGTTTCTACCTCATCGCGAAACTCATTTACAAAGTGCTTTTGGTCTCCCGCTATCGAGCGGCGATTTGGATCGCAGCCGCTCTGAATATTTTGCTTGTTCGGAATTACGAGAGATGTTCTTTAATGGGCTACCCCCTAACTTTGCTTTCGCATCAAAACTGTCACAAAGGAGAACAACTATGCGGAAAGCTTTTGCTTATTTAATGGCTATGCCTCTGGTGTTCGCGTTAGCTGCACCGGCGCAAACATCCGGCGGTTCAACGGGCAGCAATGGTTCTGGTTCAACGGGCAGCGATGCTTCACAAACTTCCGGCAGCGGCTCTGCTGGCGCCTCCCAAAGTTCCACCGGCGGATCCACGGGGAGTACTTCCTCGCAGGGCTCCACCACCGGTTCGATGGGCAACATCTCCAATACCGGCAACTCTGGGAAAATGAAAGGTGAAAAGTCGCTTTCGGGCTGTGTCCGTTCCAGCAACGGCAGTTACATGCTGCAGGAAAAGAATGGAAAAATGGCGATGCTGAACAGCTCCCAGGACCTCTCTGCGCATGTCGGACACACCGTAAAAGTGCGTGGAACGTGGGAAAAGGGAACGGGCGGCATGGCTTCTGGCTCCGCTAATTCCGGAGCATCGAACACCTCTTCAGGGACCATGTCTTCCAACTCCGGCTCCACCGATACGTCCAATACTGCGGGGACTGGCTCGGCTTCGAGCAGCTCTTCCGGGACAATGTCGAACAACACCAATACCGCGAACACTCAAGCAAGCACGTCCAGCGACATGAAGAAAATGAAGTGGGACCACAAAAACGGATCGTTCAACGTGAGCTCCGTCGATATGGTATCCGACACTTGCCAGATGGGCGATATGAGCAGCATGAAGTAACCTCAAGGAAGCACTTTAGGGAAAACTGCGCGGCGAGGCTGCGCAGTTTTTTTTGTAAGCGCATGTCAAAATTTATTTTGCGCTATACAATCGGAGCAAGATGAAGAAGATAGGTTTGCGCATTTCAACCCTGCTGGTCCTCGCCGCCTTGACCGGAAATCTCTTCGCGCAGTCCCGGTCGGCCGCTGCCGCAAAATCAAAGCCCGCCGCCAAACAGACCTCTACAGCTTCCAACGCGAATCTGCCCTCGGAGCAGACAGTCAATGCATTTATGCAGAGGATGTTTGGTTACGATCCCAGCATTAAATGGAAGGTCGCGCAGATCAAGCCCTCGGATATCCCGAACATGGCCCAGGTCGTAGTCACGGTCAACGATCAGCAGTCATGGGTGCTCTATGTGACCCCTGACGGAAAACATGCCTTCCCCGGTGAGCCAATTCCATTCGGCGCCGATCCGTTTGGGCCGGTCCGCGAGGAATTGAAGGTGAAGGCGAAGGGGCCGTCAAAAGGTCCGGTGGACGCGCCCGTTACTATCGTGGAATTCAGCGACCTGCAATGTCCGCATTGCAAGCAGGCACAACCTACGCTGGAGCGCCTGCTCGCCGACGTTCCGAATGCCCGGCTGGTATTTGAAAGCTGGCCCATTGAAAATATCCATAAATGGTCCGGACTTGCCGCCCGTTATGCAGATTGCATTAATCACGCGAACGGAAATGATGTCTTCTGGAAATTCGTGGATGGGGTCTTCAACCAGCAGGAGGAGATCAGCAATCTTACCGACCAGAATTACGCCCCGAAGCTCAATGAAATCGCCCAATCCGCAGGCGCCGATCCCAGCACGACGGCCACCTGCGCCGATTCCGCCAGCGCCAAGGCCGATGTGATCCAGTCGCAGGAATTGGGCGCTTCGCTGGGTGTGAATTCCACCCCTACGGTGTTTCTGAATGGACGCAGGATCAACAACATCAATGCCGTCCCTTACGATCAGCTAAAGAGCATGGTGCAATTCGAGGCGCAAACGCCCAGCCACTAGCACCGTGCATTCGATTTGGCCGACTCGAAACTCCATTGCCCTGGAAGCCTGCTCTCGCCAGGGCAGGCTTCTTTATTCCTCCATTCAGCCCCCACGAAGCTCGGAAGAGCAGCGGCTTAAGCAGCAAAACCTCATCTCAGTATTTCTCAATATCTCGGTGGCTCCATGCGGCAATTACAAAGCGCTTGCTTGGCCAGGACTCTTGCTCTTCAGGATTGCTGCATGGAAGGTCTTATTCTTCGTCGCCGCGCAACTTGACGATGATGGAGAGATCTTCCAGCGTAGTCACGTCGCCCTTTACATCGCCGGTGCTGGCGAGCTCGCGTAAAAGCCGCCGCATGATTTTGCCGCTGCGAGTTTTAGGCAAGGCATCGGTAAAGCGGATATCGTCCGGCCTGGCCAGTGCGCCGATCTCTTTGGTCACCCATTGCCGCAGCTCTTCCTTGAGTTGGGGCGAGGGTTTATTGCCGGATTCAAGGGTCACAAAGGCGGCAATCGCCTGACCCTTGATATCATCCGGACGGCCCACCACCGCCGCCTCTGCCACCTTGGAATGCGCCACCAGGGCCGATTCTACTTCCATCGTTCCCAGCCGGTGGCCGGCGACATTGATCACGTCATCCACCCGGCCCATCATCCAGAAATAACCGTCCGCATCCTTGCGAGCGCCGTCGCCAGTGAAATACATGCCGGGAATGTCAGACCAATACTGCTTCACGAAGCGCTCGGGATCGTTGTAGATGGTCCGCGCCATCGCCGGCCACGGACGTTTAATCACCAGAAGTCCTCCTGAGCCTGCCGGGACCGATTTGCCCTCGCGCGTGACCACATCGGCTGCCACGCCGGGTAAAGGCAAGGTCGCGGAGCCCGGCTTGGTGGGGACCGCCCCCGGGAGCGGCGAAATCATAATCATGCCAGTCTCGGTTTGCCACCAGGTATCCACGATCGGGCAACGGCCATGGCCGATTTCATCGCGATACCACATCCACGCTTCCGGATTGATAGGTTCGCCCACCGATCCCAGCAGGCGCAGCGAGTTCATCGGATACTTGCGCGGATATTGGCTTCCCCACTTGATGAAGGTACGGATGGCCGTGGGAGCGGTGTAGAAGATGCTGACTTTATGTTTCTCGACGATCTGCCAGAAGCGATCAGGCTCGGGGAAATTGGGCGCGCCTTCATACATGAGTACAGTGGCCCCATTCTGCAGCGGGCCGTAGACCACATAGGAATGGCCGGTGACCCATCCGATATCGGCGGTACACCAGTAAACATCGTCCTCCTTCAGATCGAAGACCATCTTGGTTGTGTAGTACACGCCTACCGAGTATCCGCCGGTGGTATGGACAATGCCCTTCGGCTTGCCGGTCGTGCCCGAGGTGTAAAGGATATAAAGAGGATGCTCGGAGTCGAGAGGCTCGGCGGCGCATTGATCGGAGCTCTTCTCCATCAGCTCATGCCACCACATATCCCGCCCTGGCTCCATGGAGACCATGGATCCGCTGCGGCGGTAAACAATCACGTTCTTCACCGAAGGGCAGGACTTTACCGCCTCGTCCACCGCCGCCTTCAGCTTCACTTCATTTCCGCGCCGGTAGGAGGTATCTTGCGTGATTACCGCCACCGCCTGGGCATCGGTAATGCGGTCGATCAGGGCCTGGGCTGAGAAGCCCCCGAAGATCACAGAATGTACCGCTCCGATCCGCGCGCAGGCCAGCATGGCGATGGCCAGTTCGGGAGTCATTCCCATATAAAGCGCGACGCGATCGCCCTGCTTGATCCCCAGCGACTTCAGCACATTGGCAAACTTATTTACTTGTTTGAGAAGCTGCTCATAGGTAAGTGTGCGGACCTCTCCTGGCTCTCCCTCCCACAAAATTGCCGTCTTGTTCCTGCGATCACCAGCCACATGCCGGTCAAGGCAATTGTAGGAAAGGTTTATCTTTCCCCCGACGAACCATTTGGCCCACGGGAGGTCCCACTCCAGGACCCGGCTCCAGGGCTGGAACCAATGCAATTCGCGCGCAATGGAGGCCCAGAATTTCTCCGGGTCAGCTTCCGCAGCCCGGTAGAGTTGCCGATATTCCTCCATGCTTTTGACCTGGGCGTTTTTTGAAAATTGTTCAGACGGAGTAAAAGTGCGCTTTTCGATTAATACCGAATCGATATTCGGAGAAGAGGTCGTAGCTGAATTTGCCATGGAACTCCCGTTAATAAATGCAGTCCGTCAAAAAGAATAATCCATAACTCATCGTAAATCATCCTAAACGAGTATTGCGCGCCCGTAGACGCGAATAGGCTGCTTTCCTTGACCGGCATTTGCGGCTTTACCGATAACTTGTTAGACGCATGGGAATGCCACTTGCGCTCCTCTCCGCAAAGGACTATCTTTCCTGCGGGCTTCGGAGCACGCAGCCGAAGTTGTGCTAATCGGCCGGTCATGAATCTGACCACACATTCGATAAGGGAGAAAACACCATGGCAACGAACTCGCTTCCCAACCGCTGGGGAATAGCGGTCGCGGCGGTAATCATGCAGGTTTGTCTCGGCGCCGTCTATGGCTGGAGCGTCTTCGTAAAGCCCCTGCAAGCGACACAACATTGGAGCCTTACCCAGGTTTCTCTCACCTTTACTCTAGCCATCGCCTTCCTCGGCGTAGGCACCGTGATCGGCGGGCTTTGGATGGACCACGTTGGTCCCCGCATTGTGGCCAGCGTCGCCGGCGTCCTGTATGGCATTGGGTTTCTGGTTGCTGCCTGGGCAGTGAGCAATCATTCTATGGTCGGTCTTTACGTCGGCTATGGCGTGATCTCCGGGATTGGCATGGGGATGGGCTATATCTGTCCCGTCGCCACCATCACCAAGTGGTTTCCCGACCGTCGCGGGCTGATGACCGGCATCGCAGTTTGCGGATATGGCGCTGGGGCATTGGTGATGAGCCCTATTGCCGCGCGGCTTATCATCTCCCATGGAATCCCCACCACCTTTATCGGGCTTGGGATCGTCTACCTGATTCTGGTTGTGATCACTGCGCAGTTCTACACCAATCCGCCGCAGGGCTGGCGTCCTGCCGGTTGGGAGCCCCGGAGCGCGGTCGCCAAAGCCGCCAGCTCCTACGACTTCAGCGTCACCGAAGCCATGGGCACCTGGCAGTTCTGGCTGCTCTGGCTCATGCTTTTCTTGAACGTCTCGGCGGGAATCATGATCATCAGCCAGGCGTCGCCTATGGCCCAGCAACTGGTCGGCCTTACTCCGATCGCGGCGGCTGGAATCGTCGGCATCATCTCCATCTTTAATGCCCTGGGCCGTGTCTTCTGGGCCTGGGTCTCGGATGGCCTTGGGCGCTCCAGGGTCTACTTCCTGCTCTATGCCATTCAGGCCGTAATCTTCTTTTCCCTGCCGCATACTCATACTCGGGTGATGTTCACCATCCTCGTCGCCATTATCGGGCTATGCTATGGCGGCGGATTCGGCACCATGCCCTCTTTCACCGCTGACTTTTTTGGCGCCAAGTACATGGGAGGAATCTATGGCTGGATCCTGCTCGCCTGGGGCGCAGGCGCGATTCCCTCTCCCATATTGATCGCCCACTTGCATCAGAGGACGGGGCAATATGCCAGCGCAATCCACGTAATCGCGGTTGTGATGCTGGTCTCGCTGATCTTCCCCCTATTGGCGCGGCGTCCTAATCGAGACCGGGTCGCAGCCCAGCCCAGCACGGTCCCTATCCGGTAAGATGGCTTCCCGGTCCATTGGCTCATGAAAGAGGGACAATCGAAGTTCAATTCGATTTCCCCTCTTTCGGTCTCCACCATTGAAATAACCCCGCTTCTCCGTGTCACCCCTGACACACGCCGTGTCCCGACGGCCACGGCCTTTCCCCGCAACTCAACCATAACTCATTCAGAATCAATGACCTGAGCTTTGGCTCAAGCCGTGCATTTGTACCTGGCGTAAGCAGTTGAAATCAGCCAGGAGAATGACGATGCGGCAAATGGTTGAGACCGGAAGCAAAGTAAACAGCGAAGCGAATACAGCCGAGAGTTTTACCTTCGAGTTGCTCGCCTTTTTGGCAATCCTGCTTTGCCTGGCAGTGAGCGCGCGCGCCCAGAACGTGGACGATGCTCCCGCTATCGCCGGCAGCGCTCGCAAGATTCTGGTCAGCATCCCGGACCGCAAGCTGGCGCTGATTGAAGACGGACGGGCGATCAGGATTTATCAGATCGCGGTGGGGGCTCCAGTCAGTCCGAGCCCGAGCGGTGAATTCCACATCGTCAATCGTCTCTCCACCCCGACCTACTACCACCCCGGAAAAGTGGTTCCTCCCGGCGTCGACAACCCGCTGGGCACGCGGTGGATGGGCCTGAGCATAAAAGGCTACGGGATACACGGGACCAACCTTCCCCGCTCCATCGGCAAAGCGGCTTCGCATGGCTGCTTCCGCATGCGGAGAAAAGACCTGGAAGAGCTCTTTGAGCTGGTCCGCGTCGGCGATGTGGTCGAAGTCCGCAGCCAGAGTGACGACGAAACAGCCGCCATCTTCGACGGCGAGCAGCCGTTGCAGCTTGCAGCAGTGGCTGACGGCACCAACGGCCAGCAGTAATTGATATCGCAAAGGAGCGCAATTATGGAAACCATCATCATTCGTGCAGCCGATGACGCAGTAATCGCCTCAACCCTCGCCCTCTCTTTCGGGCTTGCCCTTTTACTGGAGCGCTGGTGCAGATCGACGCTCTTCCGCCTGATGTTTTCCGGAGTAGCCAAAGCCAGCAGGCAAAACCCCTAACCTATTTCCATTCGTCTCGCGAAAGGAGACTCGTATGCTGTTCCTGAAATACATGTTGTTGGCCGGGGCCATCGTGCTCTTTGCACTTGCGATTGCCCTCATCGCTTCCATCCTTTATCCGATGGTCGAACGCTGGCGTAAGCCTCCCGATGGTGGGAAAGATGCAGAGAGAGACGAGACCCTCTCCCACCCGGAAACCTCCACTCTGGTCTTCGCTGCGCGGCTGGGGGGCGCCGCCTTTCTTCTTCTGCTGCTGGCGCTCACGATTGTGGTAGTGCCGAGCGGAAGGGCAGGCGTCCGCGTCAGTCAGCTTTCGGGCACAGTGCCAGGCACGCTTTATCCCGGCACCCATCTGGTCCTGCCTCTGGTGCAGCATGTTGCGTTGTACGATGTGCGCGAGAAGCTCTTCTCCACATCCACCCTCTCCGATAAAACACCCTTCAGCAAGGAATTGACCGTAACTTCACGCGAAGGACTGTATATAGGAGTGGCCATCAGCGTCCGCTATCGCGTAGACGCGCGCCGCCTTGCCTATATCCATGACAATGTGCCGCAACCCATGGATGAAGAGTTGGTGCATCCGCTCATTATTGCCGTCTTTCGCGACGTATCGCCCAGCTATACCGTAAAAGAAATATTTGCCAGCAAACGCGAGGAGGCGCGCAAAATCGCCGAACAGCGCATCGCGCAAAAGCTCGCTGCCGATGGAATCGAGGTGAGCGAAGTCATACTCCGGGATATTCAGCTTCCGCCTGAATATGCGAAGGGACTGGAAGGCATGCTCCTGAAGGAGCAGGAGAACGAGACCCTGATCTACGAAACCGACATCAAGCAGAAACAGGTAAAAATCGCGGAGCTTGAGGCCGAAGCCAACAAAGTGCAGGAGGTGAAGCACGCGGAGGCCCAAGCCCAGGTCCGCGTACTCCAGGCCAAGGGGGAGGCGGACGCCATGCAGTACACTCTGCCGCTGAAACAAAAGCAGATTGAGCAGACGCGCCTGGAAGCCGAAGCCCGCAAAGAAGGAGCGATCAAGAATGCTGAAGGGGAAGCTGCGGCCAAAGTGATCGACAGCAAGGCCGAGTTGCAACGGCGCAACCTTATGGCCGAGGCCGAAGCCAACCGCATCCGCGTGGTGGCATCTGCCGATTCGGAGCGCATGCGCACCGAGGCCGTCGCCCTGAAGCAGAACCCGCTGCTCATCAACAAGATCATCGCCGAACGCCTCTCGGACAAGATCCAGATCATGATGGTCCCCTCCGATGGGCACTTCTTCTTCGGCAACGATGTCTTCCGGGGCTTTACCCATCCACCACAGGAAGAGCCGGACGGCACGGAAGCCGAAGATCCTCCGCCGCCGAACCGGATGCGTGGAGCTAACAGCCGTTAGCGGCATCCCCGGCGCTTAAGCTCCCGCCTGAGCGCCGGGGTTAGGACAGGATAAAGAAGCTGGAAATGATGGAGAACAGCTTATGCCTGGACTGAAACTTAGGCGAGGATCTACTGGCCAACCATGCGCCGAAAGAAGCGCATTTCGCGGAAAGCGATGCCTCAAAGTTTCGAGTAAACTGCAAATCCAAACTTTGGTTATTTCGCCGAATCTCCGGGCCTCTGGGGCGGCCTGGATAAGCGTGTTATATTGGCGCTTTCCCAACCACGCATCCTATGGACCGAGCTTGAACCGCGCGCGCAACCTGCTCTTGATGTTGGTGGCCATCGTACTGGCCCTCCCTTTGTGCGCCCAGGAGGCGAACAAGCCTGAAGACCAGCTTGTAGAGAGGATCCTCTCCCGCACCGGGGGGCCGGCATCGATCTCTCTTACGGTGACCAATCTCTCTTCCTTGCCTGCGGGAGAAGCCGAGCGCAGCCGGCATGAGTTGGAAAGGCAGTTCCTGCTGCACGGGGTACGGATCGTCGCCCCGGAGCAGGCGGTGGTAAATGTGATCGTCACGCTATCGGAAAATGCGCGGGAGACGCTCTGGATCGCGGAAATTCTTGAGGGCCAGACCCGTGAGGTAATGATCCTTCCTATAAAGCGCGCCTTGAGCGCCCCGGCGCAAAATCGCGAGAACAGCTTTTCCTTGCAGTCCAAGCGGGTATTAGCACAGGATTCGCCCATCCTCGACTTTGCCGAGATACCTAGCACTTCGGGCGCCGAGCGTCAGCTTCTTGTCCTCTCCCCTGACAAGCTTTCGCTCTACGCGTTGCAGCCGGAGAAGGCGCAACTGCTGCAGGAAATTAAATTGGATAATGTCGCTCTGAGAACGCGAGACCCGCGCGGGCGCATCTTTCTGCATGACAATCTGTTCGAAGCCTATCTGCCTGGTTATCGCTGTACCGGAAACACCGCCGGAACGATTCTAGCCGCCTGCCAGCAGAGTGACGATCCCTGGCCATTGCTGCCGCAGCTCTCCGGAGCCAGGGCCTTCTATGCCAATGCCCGGAACTTTTTTACCGGCGTTATCACCGATCTTGGTCGCGACTATAGTTTTCCCGGATTTTTCAGCGCTGCAGTGCTGGGCGGCGCGGAGGGCGACCACTTCGTGCTGGCCGGAACAGACGGGCGGCTGCAATCCGGCAATGGGACCCGTTTCGGCATCTCTTCCGGCGCCGGGATTGCTTCGATCAAACCCGATT
Source organism: uncultured Terriglobales bacterium (assembly GCA_964581225.1). GTDB lineage: Bacteria > Acidobacteriota > Terriglobia > Terriglobales > Acidobacteriaceae > CAYTQA01. The sequence continues at coordinate 31,613 of CAZONJ010000017.1, forward strand.
GCACCGCTACACCGCTCATACTGAGCTCGCGTAATGGCGACTGGAGCCAGAACGATGCTGTGCGGCTTCTCACCGAAAGCGGCATCGGCCTGGAAGCAGTGAGCCACGAAGTGGAGTTGCCCGGACCAGTGCTCAGCATGTGGAGCGCGGGGCCCGTGCAGGTAAACATTTCTATCCGCAACTTGCAGACAGGAGCTTATGAGGCCTATATCGTCAGCGCTGCTTGTACTCACTAGCTGCCTGTGGGTGTTTCCGGCTGTGGCGGCAACTCGGCCGCACTATGGAGGAGTTCTGCAAGTGCAAGTGCACGCGCAGCTCGCCCGGTTGGAATCCGGAGATGCATACGAGAACTGGGAGAGCGGGATCGTTCGTGAAGAGTTGATTCGGCTCGTCTATGACCGGCTCACCACCGTGGATGAAAGCGGCCGCGTCCTGCCGCAATTGGCAGTAAGCTGGGAGCATTCCCCCGATTACCGGCGCTGGAGCTTCACCATTCGCAAAAACGTCGAGCTGCATGATGGCTCGCAGCTTGTCCCCCAATTTGTTGCCACGGCGCTGGCCGAAGCCAACCGTACTTGGCATCTCCATGCCTCCGGCGATAAGGTGACCATCGACCTCGATTCCCCGTTGGCGCAGTTGCCGGAGACGCTGGCCTCCGCGAAGAACTCGATCATTGTCCGGCGCATGGAGCGGCTGGTCGGCAGCGGGCCCTTCCGCCTCGATAGCTGGCAGCCGGGGCGCCTTGCGACCTTTGTCGCCCACGATCAGTGCTGGCGCGGCCGTCCATTTCTGGAAGGGATCCAGGTGCAGATGGGGCTAAATGCCCCGGATCAGCTTTTGCAGCTTGAAAGTCGTCGCGCCGACATTGCGGAGGTATCGCTCGACCAGCTTCGGCGCGCCCAGCAATCCAATCTGCGCATCCAGTTCTCTCAGCCGCAAGACCTTTATATGCTGGTATTTAATTCCGCTGCCCTTCAGGGACCTGGTTTGCGGGATGCGCTTTCGGCTGCAATCGACCGCAATGCCATCGAAAATGCGCTTCTGCAAAAGCATGGCGCCCCCGCCGGTTCGCTCCTGCCGCAATGGATCACCGGCTACGCCTCCCTGTTTCCGTCGGCAAGAGATTTGGAGCAGGCGCAGCGATTGCGCCGCGCCCTGACCAATCTGGCTTCCATCAATCTTGTCTATGACAATTCCGATCCCTTGGCCCGCACCATTGCCGAGCGAATCGCCCTCAATGCCCGGGACGCGGGGATCACCATCCGCCCTTCCAGCAGCGATCTGTCGCGCACCGGCCCCGCCGATTTGAAGCTGGTGAGGATCGCGTTGCTCTCCGCAAATCCTATCTCCGATTTGCAGGACATAATCGCGCAATTTGGCGCTGATTCTTCCAACCTCTCCGCCAGCGAGCTCTCAGACGAACAACTTTATGAACAGGAATACCGGCTGCTGAGAACGCTGCCGGTCGTCCCTGTCGCGCATGTAGCGCGCATTGTCGTAGCCAGTTCGCGGGTCCACGACGGCAACGTAGGCAAAGACGGTCTATGGCGCTTTGAGGATCTGTGGATTGAGGGTACGCCGTGAGTCTCCGCTCCCGCATAACGTTGCTCTTCGCCGCGGCGGTCATACTCTCCGTGCTCTTGCTCACTTTGCTGGTCATCGCCGATGCCAGGCGTACCTTCAATCATTTGCAGGAGCAGCGCACCAGTATTCTTCTCACCCAATTGCAAAAGGAGTTGGCGCAGCGCGGAAAAGAAGCGAGCAGCCGGGTGCAATCGATCGCCAGGTCCGATGCGGCATCCGAAATCGCGGCACAGAGCCGTGCCTCGTCGGACTATGCCCAGTTTCTCAACCAGGCCGGCGCGGTCAATGCCAGCCAGCCACTCGATTTCCTCAGCTTCGTCGATGCCCAGGGCACGATCATCTCCTCCGCCCACGCTCCAGCCAGCTTTGGCTATCGAGATCCCCTCTTCATCGAAGAGCGAGACTGGACCAACCAGCAGCCCTTCCTTGCCGACCGCGATCTGCCCGCCGGGACGGAGCTGGCGCTGCTCGATGTCGCTCTTATCCCATTCCCGGGCACGAAGCTCTATGTGATCGGCGGCATTAAGCTGGACGATTCGTACCTCCGCTCTCTTCCCCTTCCTCCGGGCATGACGCTGCTTTTGCGGCGCTATCTTCCCAATGACTTGGTGAGCGAGGCCAGCAGCTCCGATAGCGATCGCAGTGAACTCGATAAGCAGCTTGCGCCGGTTTTTCAGGAGTTGGGCCATGACCCGCAGACGCGCAGCATGAGGGTCGCCGCAAACGGCAGTCTGCCCGAGCAGGATGTGACCGCCATCCCGCTCAAGGGAATTCGTGGCGGCCTGCTGGGGGTGCTGCTGGTCGCCAACTCCCGGCAGGAGCTGGTCGATCTGCGGCGTAACATCCTGCGCAATGCTATGCTTGCCGGCGTCTCGGTTTTTCTCGTCAGCATGTTGGCGGCTTTTCTCTTTGCCCGCCAGATCACCCGTCCCATTGAAGAGCTCTCGCAGGCGGCGGATGAAATTACCGCTGGAGCGTGGGGCGCGAAGGTGGAGATCGCCTCTCAGGATGAAATCGGCAAGCTGGCCTCGCATTTCAATACCATGACGGCGGAGCTCATCTCCCAGCGCGACCGTCTGGTGCAGTCGGAGCGGGTCGCGGCCTGGCGGGAGCTCGCCCGCCGTTTGGCCCATGAGCTGAAGAATCCGCTCTTCCCATTACAGATTACGGTGGAAAACCTGTTGCGCGCGCGCGAACAATATCCCGATCAATTCGATGAAGTCTTTCAGGAGAGCACCCGCACGCTGCTGGCGGAGATTGCAAATCTCAAAGCCATCATCGGACGCTTCAGCGATTTTTCCAAGATGCCGGTGCCGGAGATGCAAACCGTGGATTTGAATCTCCTGCTCCAGGAAACGGTAAAGCTCTTCCAGGCGCAACTACCCCAGACCGGCGCCGGGATTTCGGTAAAGCTGGATCTGGATAGCTCGCTTCGTCCCATCGAAGCCGATCCTGTGCTGCTGCGCAGGGTCTTTGAAAATCTTATGCTCAACGCCGTAGATGCGATGCCGCAGGGCGGCGTTCTCACCTTAAAAACCCGTCAGCTCTCATCGGCTGCTCTAGTCGAAATATCGGATACAGGCATGGGTGTCATGCCGGAAGAGGCGGAGCGTCTGTTCACCCCTTATTACACAACCAAGAAGCATGGAACGGGCCTGGGATTGGCGATCGCTCAATCTGTGATCAGCGATCATCGCGGTAAAATCAGCGTGCGAAGCCAGCCTGGACGCGGCACAACCTGTGCCATCGAACTTCCCGGCAGCGCCCACGCAGCCAGCGCAGGAGCGCAGCGAAGATGACCTCCAGACCGCAAGGCCGGCTGCTCCTGGTCGATGACGATCCCAACACGCTCGCTTCACTGGGCCGCGCCTTTCGCATGGAGGGATACGAGGCGGTGGTCTGCGATAAGCCGGAGCGCGCGCTGCAGCTTGCCCAGCAGGAGTCCTTCGATCTGATCTTTTCCGACGTGATGATGCCCGGCAAAGACGGATTGCAGCTTCTGGAAGAAATCAAGGCTGCTGGAGTGAAGACGCCGGTAGTGATGATGTCCGGCCAGGCGCATATCCAGATGGCGGTCCGCGCCACCCGGCTGGGGGCCTTCGATTTTCTTGAGAAGCCCATCTCCACTGACAAGCTTTTGCTCACCGCCACCAACGCCCTGCAACTCTCACGGCTGAAGAATGAGAATCAGCAACTGCGCCGCAAGCTCGGCAAACATGATCTGGTCTATAGCGGGGAGACTATGGCCAAGCTGATGGCCCAGCTCGAGCGCGTAGCGGCCAGTGAAACCCGGGTCTGCATTCTCGGCGAAACCGGGACGGGAAAAGAGCTGGTCGCGCGCACCATCCACGAGAAGAGCGCCCGCAAGAATGGTCCGTTTATTACCGTGAACTGTGCCGCGATCCCCGCCGAGCTGATCGAATCGGAACTCTTCGGCCATGAGAAGGGAGCGTTTACCGGGGCAGCCAGCCGCCATGAAGGCAAATTTGAACAGGCCAACCACGGCACCATATTCCTGGATGAGATCGGCGACATGCCGCTGCTCATGCAGACCAAGCTGCTGCGCGTCCTGGAAGAAAATGAAGTAGAACGCATTGGCGGCGGGCGAAGCATTCCGGTTGATATACGCGTTGTGGTCGCGACCCATCGCAACCTGGAACAGCTAGTCAGTGAAGGCAAATTTCGTCAGGACCTCTTCCATCGAATATACGTCTTTCCGGTGCTCATGCCCGCCTTGCGCGAACGGCGCGAAGACATCCCTGCGCTGGTAAAACATTTTGCCCTGCAGGTGGCCGAGCAAAACGGATGGAAGCCGGTTTCCTTTTCCGAAGACGCGTTGCGCCAGCTTCAGCAGTATCATTGGCCGGGGAACGTGCGCGAATTGCGCAACCTGGTAGAGCGCATGCTGCTCCTCTCCAGTGGCGAGCGGATCGAAGCCGAGACAGTCGCGATGGTGCTGCCGCAGACAGCTTCGCCAGCCGGCCATCCTGTTGCCGCTCAGGGCACGCTCGCCGAGCGCGTGCAGAATGTTGAACGTGAAATTGTGCTGGCGGAGCTGAAGCGCAACCATTATCAGATGTCGAATACGGCCAGGAGCTTAGGCCTGGAGCGCAGCCATCTCTACAAAAAATGCGAGCAGCTCGGCATCGATCTCGCCGAAAGCAGAAAACAATCCTTTTGATCCGCTGGGCTTACCGCTAATATTCGCCCAAAACCAGCAAAACAGGAGTAACATTGCAGTCCTACCCGGGCGCGATCGAACGCGCTCCTGTATGTGCGATAGGAGGTGAAACATGCTATCGCCAATGCAATTGGACCATCTTGAAGAGGTCCGTACACGCTCCACCGCCGCAATTCTGATTGGATGGATGTTGCTCGTCTTTGCCGGGCTTCTGATGGTATTCTTCGACTCCGAATTTCGCTATGGCATCCATTTCATGCAGCAAATGTCCACCATCGCCGGAATCATTGGCTGCGTGGTCCTGCTGGTCGGCGCCCTGATACGCCGCACCACGCTGCGAAAAATCGAGCGAGAGCACGCCCAGGACTTTGAGGCCCGCGAAGGCGCCTCCAAAGCTATGCAGGCAGGCGCCGGACATTAAGACGGGTTACGCCTGATCAGCGCACCCCGCCTGCGAACTCCTCCGGTCGCTCCGCCTCAACGCGGAGTACTGCCTGCAAGATCACCTTGAATGCTTTAGGCGATACGGTTACGCAGTCGCCCTGGTGCGTTGGAACTGTGGAGGCGCGCTCGGAGACAGCGCGTAATCCACCGACCAAGCCCCAGCTCCGCGCACCATAATAAGAAACAGTAAGGCGAGAGCGAGCAGGTGATATTCGAATCCTTCGCCCTTCTGGTTGGCGGCCCAGTTCATAAACAAGCCATTTTTGACATGCACCATGAAGATGGCGACCAGCATGTTGCAGAAGATGCCGAACGCCGCAATCCTCGTCAGAAGCCCGAAAATGAGGCCCAGGCTGCCCAAAAACTCTGCCGCAATAGCGAGAAACGCAAAAGGGGCAGGAATATGCATCATTTTGGTAAAGAATCCCATGGTAGCGGAATAGCCGTAACCGCCGAACCAGCCCAGTACCTTCTGGGCGCCGTGTGCAAAAAACACCGCTCCAACTACCAGTCGAACAACGGTAAGCACCAAATCATGATGGGTGTGCAGCAGTTTACGCATCGACATCCTCCTTAAATGCACTGAATTGTACTCCAGCCTGCTTACTGGGCCTAACAGATGTGCGGCAGCAGGAAAAGGACTCAAACCTTCGGCCAGGCTGCTTCTGCGACCAAAGTGCCCTTTTCATCATCGAAAGCTTACTTAGAGGAGGTGGAATTTTGGAGCATTTCCATTCCATATCGGGAACGGCGGAATTTTCTGGAGCGCAGTTTTCATCGGAAGGACCCTCGAACGCCGTGCTCCTGGACGCTTATTCCAATGCAGTGATTGCTGCATCGCAGAAGGCCGGACCGGCGGTCGCCCATATTGAAGTTCGTCAATCTTCCGCCAGAGCGCAAAATGCGCAGCGTCGGGGCGAGGGGGCCGGCAGCGGCTCCGGCTTTATTTTTACTCCCGACGGCTTCATGCTGACCAATAGTCATGTCGTTCACGCCGCCTCCGAGATTACCGTCTCGCTCTCCGACGGACAGAAGACCCACGCCAGCCTGATTGGCGACGATCCGGACACCGATCTGGCCGTGCTGCGCATGGATGGCATGCATCTGAATGCGGCCCCCTTCAGCCCGGCAAAGCCGCAGGTGGGGCAGCTGGCAATCGCCATCGGGAATCCTCTGGGCTTCCAGTTCACGGTGACCGCCGGCGTAGTCAGCGCTCTAGGCCGGACGATGCGCTCCCGCTCCGGCCGGCTGATTGAAAATGTCATTCAAACCGATGCGGCGCTCAATCCGGGAAATTCGGGTGGGCCACTGGTGAATTCGCGCGGCGAGGTGATCGGTGTGAATACGGCGATGATTATGGGCGCGCAAGGCATCTGTTTTGCTATCAGCGCGGAGACCGCCCGCTTTGTCGCGGCGCGTCTGATCCGTGATGGCCGCATCCAGCGCGGCTACCTGGGAATTGCCGGGCAGGATGTTCCCATCCATCGTCAATTTGTGCGTTATTACAACCTGAAGAGCGCTACGGGATTACTGGTGCTCTCGACGGAGGTCAATAGTCCAGCGCAGGCAGCCGGACTGCGCGAACGCGACATCATTGTAGGCTTCAAAGGCCACGCCATCACCGGAGTCGATGACCTGCATCGCTTATTGACCGAAGAACCGATCATTCAGCCCTCGGAAATCGAAGTCCTCCGTGGAGTGGAGAAGCTGCAAATGCGTATTACACCCTCAGCCGCGCCTTCGGCAGACCGCTAAGATCGGCGCAACATCTTTCGACTTGCACCACAGAGACACAGAGACACTGAGAAATTGGCTTTCACTTCAGGAGACGAATGCCTGAATTCGCCTTCCAAACTTATGCTTGAAACCGGGAACTCGCCTTTACGCCAACCCTGCTTTCACTGCTAAGATGTCCTGCATCAGGAGCAAACATTATGCCGCAGGCCACAAAAATCAGCCTCTCCCAGATCGGTCAAATCGCAATCAACGTGCAGGAGCCCCAACGCGCTACCGCCTTCTATCGCGACACCCTGGGAATGAAGCACCTCTTTTCTGCCGGGGACCTCTCGTTCTTTGATTGTGGCGGGATTCGTTTGATGCTCACGGCGCCAGAGAAGGAAGAATTCCGGCGCTCCGGCTCCATTCTTTACTTCAGGGTCGCTGATGTCCATGAGGCATATCAGGACCTTAAAGAGCGCGGAGTGCGCTTTGAAGACGAGCCCCACCTTATAGCCAGAATGGAGACCCACGACCTTTGGATGACCTTCTTCCGCGATTCGGAAAATAACCTGTTGGGCCTGATGAGTGAAGCGGCAAAAGAAAAATAAGACATATCGCCCGACTTCTCTGTGTCTCAGTGTCTCTGTGGTGAACTGGGGGTTTCACCGGCTCGCCATATCACTCAATATCTCAATGTCTCTAAGGCGTGGGATATTATGGAGCAATTATGCGCAGCTTCCAAAGCCTTTCCGAACGTGAAATCCTTGCCCTGGCCATTTCTCTTGAAGAAGAAGATGAACGCGTCTATGCCGATTTCAGCGATGGATTGAAGCAGGACTTCCCCGCCACCGCCGCGCTCTTCGATGGAATGCGTGTGGAGGAGTCCGGGCATCGCCGGCGTCTCATCGATCTCTATCGGGAAAAATTTGGCGAGCACATCCCGCTGATCCGCCGCCAGGATGTGCAGGGGTTCATCAACCGCAAGCCGGTGTGGCTGGTGCGTCCGCTGGGATTGGACAGTGTGCGCCGCCATGCCAGCGCCATCGAGGCGGAGACCCGCCGTTTTTATGAGCGCTCCGCTGCCCGCGCCCAGGATGCCAGCATACGGCAGCTGCTTGACGATCTCGCCCAGGAAGAGCGCTTCCATGAAGACCGCGCCGATGCGCTCAAAAAAGACAACCTGCACAGCGACGTAAAAAAACAGGAGGACGAGGCCAACCGCCGTCTTTTTGTCTTGCAGATCGTGCAACCGGGATTGGCCGGCCTGATGGACGGCTCTGTTTCCACCCTCGCTCCGGTATTCGCCGCCGCCTTTGCGACCCGCAATACATGGGACGCCTTCGTCGTCGGACTGGCCGCCTCGCTCGGCGCGGGCATCAGCATGGGCTTTGCTGAGGCGCTATCGGACGATGGCAGCCTCACCGGGCGCGGACATCCCTGGCTTCGCGGCTTGATCTGCGGGCTGATGACCGCCCTGGGCGGGATCGGCCATACGCTTCCCTTCCTGATCCCAAATTTCACCGCTGCCATGACCGCCGCAATGATCGTGGTTGTGCTTGAGTTGAGCATCATCTCCTGGATCCGCCATCGCTACATGGAAACCCCCGTGTTCTCGGCCACCCTGCAGGTGATGTTGGGAGGCATTCTGGTCTTTATTACCGGTGTGCTCATCGGCAGCGCGTAGCGCGAGAACTTAGAGCCTAAATATATTTCTCGTGCTTTGCGGCACGACCGAGGTCATGCCCTGATACAACAGGCTCGTGATGATTTCCGACAATGAGAACGCCATCCCGCATGAATCTTTTCCCCGCCTGCGCGCGGAGCATCTGGGCCGGGCCGTCTCCGGCAAGAAGATCGTCGATGACGTCACGCTGGACGTCTTCCAGCATGAGCTGCTCGCAATTGTCGGGCCGAGCGGCGCCGGCAAGTCATCGCTCTTGCGGTTGCTGAACCGCTTGGACGAGCCGACGACCGGGACCGTCTATCTGGATGGCAAAGACTACCGGGAATTCTCCACGCAAATATTGCGCACCAGGATTGGCATGGTCATGCAGCGTCCTTACCTCTTTCCCGGGACGGTGTCTGCCAACATCCGCTTCGGCCCGGCGCAGCGCGGCGCCCAGATATGCGATGACGAGATTGCCTCTCTACTCCAGAGCGTCGGCCTGGCAGGCTATGCGGCGAGCGATGTCGGCTACCTTTCCGGCGGTGAAGCGCAGCGTGTGAGCTTGGCGCGGGCCCTGGCCAACCAGCCCTCGGTGCTGCTGATGGATGAGCCTACCTCCGCCCTGGATGAGAATGCGCGGCTGGAGGTGGAAGCCGTCATCCGCAGGATCCAGCAGGAAAAGCGGGTCACCTGCGTCCTTGTGACCCACGACGTGGCCCAGGCAAAACGCCTGGCCCAGCGCCTGGCTGTGCTCAAGAGCGGACGATTGATTATCGCTGGACCGATCGACGAGGTGTTGCATGCTCAAAAAATTCTTTCCTGACCACATCTCTTACGGATTGGCGCAGGCAGCCATTGCTGCCGCCCTCGCCATCATCGTGGTGCTGGCCGCGCGCTACCGGCGCATTCATCTGGAGCGCGAGCTGGCTATCGCCCTGGTCCGCGGCCTGCTTCAGATCATCGCCGTAGGTTCGGTCTTGATCCTGCTCCTGCATGGGCCGGGATGGAGCAGCATCTTTCTTCTTGCGGGGATGATTGTGGCCGCTGCCGCGACCTCGGCGCGCCGCACTAAAAAAATCCCTGGCTCTTTTCGCCTCTCCGCTTACGCCATCGGGGCCGGCTCGGGATCGGTGATCGCGCTGATGACGTGGGCAGGCGTCATCGATGGCAGCATCACCTCGGTGGTTCCGGTGGGCAGCATGCTGATCGCCAATGCCATGAACAGCAATGCCATCGCCCTGGAGCGCTTCCGCTCCGACGTGCTGGCGCATGTGGGGGAAATCGAGTCGGCGCTTGCCCTGGGCGCATCGTCCGAGGTCAGCGTCTCGCCCATGGTGCAGAATTCTTTTCAGGCAAGCCTGATTCCCGCGATCGATAATCTGCGCTCGCTCGGAATCGTATGGATCCCCGGCTTAATGGCGGGCATGGTCCTCTCCGGCTCTCCTCCACTCTATGCCGCAATTTATCAGTTCGTGGTGATCGCCATGATCTTCGCCTCTTCCGGACTGACCTGTTTAATCAGCACCAGCCTGGTCCGCAAAAACATCTTCTCCCCTGCCGGGCAGTTGTTGCTGCGGAGCAGCGAATGAATCCATTAAAATGGGACTTCACCACGGAGGAACATAATGACGATAAGCGAGATACTGCTGCCCGAATTCGATCACGAGATGGCCAACACCAGAAAGACCCTGGAACGGGTTCCGGACGACAAGATGGGATGGAAGCCGCACGAAAAATCCGGGACCATGGGATGGCTCGCCACGCATCTCGCCAACCTGCCCCACTGGGGAAAGGACATTGTCGAGAAAGACTCTTTCGACATCGCTCCGGCAAAAGGCGATGCTCCTCGTCCTTCGCAGCCGAAAACCCGGAAAGAGCTGCTGGAGGTATTCGATAGAAACGTGGCCGGCGCGCGCGCTGCCATTGCCAAAACCAAAGACGATGCCTGGTACAAACCATGGTCTCTCATGGCCGGCGGAAAACCAATCTTTACCCAACCTAAAATCGCCGTGGTTCGCAATATGATGATGGCGCACAGCATTCATCATCGCGGGCAATTGTCCGTCTATTTTCGCCTGAATAATGTTCCGGTTCCGGGCCTTTATGGTCCCTCTGCAGACGAAAAATAAAAGATGCGAAGCTAGCCTTTGCTGGAATAGTTTTCCAAGGCTTCTTCCAGCTTTTCCGCGTGCTCCCGAATCAGCTCCCATGCCGCCTGGATGTGCTCGAGTTCCGTCCAGGTTTGTCCCACGCATAGCCGCAAAGTGTATTTGCCGTTGAGGCGGGTATGGGACAGATAAAGCTTGCCGCTCTGGTTCAGCCGCTCCAGCAGTTGCTGGTTGACCGAATCGTCTTTCTTCAACCGGAAGCAGACCAGGTTCAGCGGCGCTGGCGCGGCCAGCTCAAAGCTGTCGTCCTGCCGGATCCATTCCGTCAGCATCTGCGCCAGTTCAACATGGCGGCGAATATGGGCCTGCAGGCCTTGCACGCCATAATGCCGGATCACGAACCACAGCTTGAGCGCCCGGAAGCGGCGTCCCAGCGGCACATGCCAATCGCGATAATCGATCACTGCCCCGCTTTCGCTGGCCGCGTCACGCAGGTATTCCGGCAACACCGAGAGCGTATGGATCAGCGCCTTGCGGTCGGCGACGTAGAAGCAGGTGCAATCGAAATTCGTAAACAGCCATTTGTGCGGATCGAAGCAATAGCTGTCCGCCAGCTCCAGGCCATCATGGATCCAGCGAAATTCCGGGCATATCGCCGCCGGGCCGGACATCGCGGCATCCACATGCAGCCATATTCCGTGCTTGGCGCAAATCTCGCCGATCGCCCGCAGCGGGTCTATGGCATTGGACGAAGTAGTGCCCACGGTCGCGCAGACGATTGCCGGCTTATATCCCGCACGCAGGTCTTCTTCAATCCGCTTTTCCAGCAGCTCGGGACGCATGGCAAACAAGTCATCCACATCGACCACTCGCAAATTGCGGCTGCCAATGCCGGCGATTTTGATCGCCTTCTCAATCGAGGAATGCGCTTGCGAGGACGTGTAGGCAGTCAGCTTATGAACGCCGCCTTCCTCGTTGCTCTTGCAATGGGTCGCCCGCTCCCTGGCCGCCAGTACCGCGCATAAAGAGGCGCTCGAGGCCGAATCCTGTATCACCCCTCCGCCCGCGCTGCTGGAGAGAAACTTGCGGGGAAGGTCCAGCATCTCCACGATCCAATCGAGGACATGCGTCTCCAGCTCGGTGCAAGCCGGGCTGGTCGCCCACAACATGCCCTGGACGCCAAAGCCGGACGAGAGCATATCCCCCAGAATCGAAGGGCCGGAGGCGTTCGCCGGAAAATATGCAAAAAAATTAGGAGACTGCCAGTGGGTAATGCCGGGCAGCAGGATTTTATCTACATCGGTCAGGATTTGCTGGAAAGATTCGCCTGTCTCCGGAGCCGACGCCGGAAGCTGGGCGCGGACCTCTCCCGGGGCCACCTTGGCCTTTACCGGAAACTCTGTAATGTAAGTGTGGTATTGGGCGATCCACTCCGCCAGCAATTCGGCATTGTGGCGAAAATCTTCCGGCGACATGTGGAACGATTTCATGCCCGCTCTCTACTCTTGAATCGGTCCTCAGCCACTTTACCCCATTACAGGGTTACGGGACCCTGATCGCCGCCCGGACCGCCTTTGACGATGCAGCTTCGTCCCCATACAACGCGCGATAGATATTCGCGTTGCGCATGATGGCCTGTACGTATTCTCGCGTCTCGGTAAATGGAATCGACTCCACAAACTCGACGATATCGCGGTAGTTCCCCGCCGAGCGCCAGTCTTTCACCCGGTCCGCGCCGGCATTGTAAGCGGCCAGCGCGTATTCTACCTGACCCTCCTGGCGGTCCACCAACTGTTTGAAGTATCTCGTCCCCAACTGAAGATTGATGGTGGGGTTGGTGAGATCCGGCGTCGAGAAGTGGCGGATTCTCACCTCTTTGGCCAGTTGCTTCCCCACATGAGGCAGCAACTGCATCAGCCCGTAGGCATCGGCGCGGGAGACCGCTGCGGGATTGAATTCCGATTCCTGGCGGACCAGGCTCGCCACCAGATAAGGATCGAGGCCGTTCGAAGCCGCGTTGTGCGAGAGGTCGCTCCAGAATGGCCGGGGAAACAGCACTTCCCAAACCGGCCTGGGCAACGCGTTGATTTCCAATGCAAAATAATTAGGCACCGCATGTTTCAGGGTCTGTAGCGCGCGATCGCTGCGGTCAGCATCAAGGTATACCTGTGCCATCTCGACCTGCGCCCAGACGCTGTCTCTGCCTTCCTCTTCCTCCGCCGCCTGAAGCTCGCGGATGGCAAGATCGAATAGCGCGCCATTACGAAGCAGGCGGCTGCGCTGCAGGCGAAGACTGTCGGCGGGAGGATCGAAATCCAGCTTCTCCTCCGCGGGCGGCTCAACCTTTGCCAGCACCGGATCGTCTTCTGTGGTATCGAATTTGAAGGTCAGGCGTTCGCGCGCGCGGTGCGCGTAATAAAAATTGGTGTACCGCTGGATCAGTTTGCTGTAGTACGCCCCAGCCTTGTTCCAGTCATGGTCCTCTTCGGCCAGGCGCGCCCGCCAATAGAGCGCGGCGGGAATCTCCTGTCCTCCGGCATACTTATCGATCTGTTCTTCGAAGAGGCGCTTGGCATCGTCCTTCTTGCCTTCGCGGAACAACAGCCATGCGGCCTTCCAGTGCGAGTGCGGAGCGAAGCGACCCTCGGGAAAGAGCTTGAACTGGTCGGAGAAGTACTCGATGGCGTGCTCGTCGTCTTTGCGCAGCAGGTACATATTGCTGGCCGAGAGCAGCGCCTCCTCCAGCCACGGGCTTGCAGGATGCCGCTGCATCAACTCCGCTACCAGCTTTCTCTCCTGATCGCCATCATCATCGTTGCGCGCGATCTCATGCAGATAATAGAGACGTTCGGCGTTGGCCTCATCGTCCGCCGGTTGCATTGCATCGATCAGCGGCTTGGCTTCCTTGCTCCGATGCAGATGGTAGAGCGCCCCCGCATATTTGATTTGCAGCACGCGCTGCTCCGCCGTCTGGCTCATGTCGGAGCGGATGCTCTCCAGCAGCCCGCTGTATTCCTGCGCGGCATCGGCATAGCGATGGCCCTTCATCAGCAGGTCGGCGCGGGCGCGGCGCTGCTCGTAAGTCGGAGCGGCAATAAATCCGGTTGCATTCAGCTTTTGCAGTTCGATATACGCCGCAGGCTCCAAGGGACTCAACGGCATCTCGCAGTAAATGCGATTGAAGACCGCCGCCGCCTTGGCGCTCTCCCCCTGGGCAGCATAGGCCCGGCCCAGGGCAAGCTCGACCTCCGCGCGTACCGGCTGGCGGACGCCCTCCAGCAGCTTGACCGCCCCCGCCGGATCGCCCGTGCCCAGCATCGCATAGGCGCGCATCAGGGTGACGTCCCGTATGAGCAACGAGTTGGGATACTTGGTTGAAAAGTTTCTTAATAGCGCGGCGATTTTAGTAGGGTCGCCTAACCCGTCATACGCTGTGGCCAGGAGGAAATCGGCATAATCGCCCAGCTCGCCACTCTTCCTGCTCGCCTGCTGAAGCGAGGTGACCGCCTCGGGAAATTGACGGTCCAGTAGATGCGCCTGTCCCAGCACCAGCAGGGCGAGCGTGCCGCTCTCTTCTTTAGCGTGCAGCCGGGCATAACGTTGCACGCCGGCGTAAGCGGCCGGAGTGCGGTCCGCGAGCAACTGCTTCGCCATGGGCTTTAGATTCGCGGAGGCGATAAACGCGCGATGCAGTTTGCGGCTACGCGCGGGAGTGGCCTTGAGCGTATGCCTTGCAGCCGAACGCGAGCGCGATGGCTTTCGGTGAGCGCTCTTCGTCTGTCCGGCTGAAGGAAAAGCAGAGAGAGAAAATACCGCGAAAAGGAGCAGAATACGGCTTAACACACTATTAGATTACCCCGGAAAGTCACTGCCTAACAAAGCAGGATTGTTATCTGCCAAGATTCGCACCACTTCTTGGGAAAAATAATTGGCCGCCGCCACCGAGGTGCTGCTGTAACGCTTGTTGTAGGTTTCGCGGCTCTTCTCGATGTCCTCGTGCAGCAGCCTGTAAAGTGTGCGGTTTTGCCGTCCTTCATTGACCTTGGCCTGGTTATAGAGCTTGATCTCGTCCACCAGAAGCTTGGCAAAGCGCTTCGCCTTGGTATGCAACTCCACGTCTTCCGCAGGAGGTTGGGCGGCCGCAGCCTGGGCAACAGGCGCCGCCGTCTGGACGGGAGGGGCCGCAGGCTGTGCCGGCGCGCCGCCGCCAGGCGCCTCGGCAGGAACTCCGGCGCTCTTTCTTGCTGCCAGCAGCTCCAGCCATTGTCCGCCAGCGCGGGTGAGGAGCTTTATCGCAGAGGTGTCGAGCTTTGCTCCCGGCTGCGTGCCCACATCGCAGTACAAAAGCGCGGCCACCTTGTCCCGCAGGATTAAGGGGAATACCCAGGCATTGCCGTCGGATGGCGCGCCCTGCTGGTTGATGAAATTGGCGTCAAACTCCCGCGCCGAAGCCGCTGCCGGGGTCCGCTCGCGAAGCACCCGCGCAGCCAGCCCCTGATTGCCGTCTACCGCCGCGC
>CAZONJ010000018.1:0-46441 GCA_964581225.1 uncultured Terriglobales bacterium
CGTCATACGCGTAATAAGTGGAGTAAGGATTCCCGAATGGATTGGCATTGACACCCCCAGCGACCGCCGCTTGCAGAATGGAAGCGCCTGGAGAAACCGATTGCGCATACAACGGTGAAACACAACCGAGCAGGAGTAGCAATGGTAGTGAACGCATACTTGAATCTCCCAAAAATGAGGACTAAACGAGAACAGGCGCAATAGATGTTCGTGTAATCCAGACCCTTTGTCCCAAACTTCACCAAAGCGATATTCACTATTGCAGCAGATCTCGATTGAGGCGCAACAATATGCCGTAATTTAGAAGCTTGTCAACATTTATTTTTCTTATTAACTATCTTATAAACATATGTTCCTCTAATTTGTTCCTGCACATTGGCTAGCACTTAAGTACTGCGAAATTGAGGAAAAAGCAGGAATGGCGCACCATTATCTATTGGCCAATGAGTAACTGGCGCAATACATTTTGGGGGCCTCTTCGGCATTAAGCTATCGACAGAATTTTGTTGCTATTTTATTGTGCGAAACGGCCGCGATAACGAGAATTGATGAATTGCAAACTTGCTCCTCCCCATAGGATTGAGCAAGACGGGGCCTTATTCCATTTTTTTAAGCCACACCAAAAAGCCCCAGCGGGTTGCGCTGGGGCCGTGCTGGTGCAATGAAAGTTACAGGTTAGGGAAGATAGTAACGGAACGAGGTCAGGACCATGTTTTCGATGGCGTGCGGCTGGCCGCCAACTCCGGTCCAGGTATTGCGGACCACATACGAATACTGCGGTCCAAACTGGATCCTGCCGCGGTCGCCCGTGTAGGGCTTGTAGTAGAAGCCGAACGAGCCTTCAATGAGGTTGCGGGTATCGCCGGTGCAGTTTGCCAGAGCGCCGGGAGAGAACCCGTTGCCCGCCGAGGGTAGGGTTTCCGTCCCGCAGCCGGCGTTGCTGAAGAGCGCCGATCCGTAGCCGACCGGTTTACCGGCGCTGTTCAGCCGCCAGTTGCGGCTGGCGTACTCCGCGCCCGCGTTGCCGTAGATGTCCCACTTGGGATGATGGAATTCGAGAGTGCCGAGCGCCTGATAGCTGCGCAGCAGCGCCAGCGTACCGTCCGGATGCACGGTCGCATCGGGCAGTCCGCCGGTGCCGTAACGGCCTACGCCGTTGCCACCGAAGACGTGCACGCCAATGTCGATATGCTTATGCGCGAAGGACCCGCGCGCGTTCGCGCCTAGACCTCCACCCAGCTTGGAGTCATTGAAAGCGCCCGCCGCAGAGGCCGGTGCGTTGGGAAATACGCGATCGCGGAACTCGCTGGCCAGGGCGAAGATTTCATAGTGACCGAAGCCCGGCTCGAAGGCCAGCTTGGCGACGAAATCGGGGGCCTTGTTGAAGGAGTAGTTAGCGGTGGAGTTGTAAAGACCGCCTCCGTTGCCCGGGGATCCGAAGACGAAGTTGCTGGCATTGCCGTGTGCGGTAAGGGTAGTCTGGGCGTTTTCAACCGAAAAAGCCAGCCATGCCTTGTCGTTGAGGTTCTTGACAACGCGGAAGCCGTATTGGCGCGCCCAGCTGAAGCCGACCGCGTACTGCGCGTCGACGGTCATGGGAAGCGCTTCGGTGCGGTTATCCACGCCTTTTTTGGTCTCGGTGACCAGGCTCCACATCTGTCCACCGGTGAAGCTCCAGCCGTGAAGCGCGGCTTGTCCCCACATCTGTCTCTGACGCATGGTGTAGCTGTTGCTCTGATTGTTGTTGGAGGTAACGCCAGCTGAAAGGAAATCGGCTTCGACGTAACCGCTTAGCTTGGCTTCCTTTAACTTACCTTCCGCCAGCATGGCCACGCGCGACTGCCGTCCCGAACCGAAAAATTCCGACAAGGGGCTTTGCGAGCTGCCATGGAATGGGATCGAATTGAACGGAGTATTGATATCGGCGGCCAGCGCATGCTGACGCCATACCGATTCGGCCGCCAGGAAGCCACCCGGGGTGATGGTGATTCCCTTGTAGTGGATGGCCAGGGGACTCTCGGTCGCCTCGCGAATACGCTTCTGGTCTTCCTGCATGGTAAGGGCGGTATTAGCAGCATTCTGCTTCAGGTCAGAGACATCGCTCTTCAAAGAATTCGCCGTCTCGGCAGCGGTGGCGCTTTGTGTGGCGGCCGTATCCGCCTTGGTTTGCGCAGCGCTGGCCGAACTCTCACTCTGCTGCAATTGCTGCTGAGCCTGCTGTACGGCCTGGTCGCGCTGCTGCAGTTGCCGCTGCAATTGCTGGATCTGCTGTTGCTGCTGCGCCATGGCATTGCGCAGCTCCTGGATCTGGGCTGAAACGTTTGGCGAAGTTGCCGCGGCGGCAGCCGGGCGAGTGCGCCGGGCCCTGCGCTTGGCTGGAGTGGTTGTCGATGATGAGGTCGAAGCACCTGTAGTCTGTGCAAAAAGGACACTGGATGAAAGCAGCACTGCCAGCGCCAAAGATATTACTCGTTTCATTGCCTCTCCTGTAAAGAGTGATTGCGGAATGAGCTTACGTTCTACTCGGGGGTGTAAAGCTGGATGCTACTTGCCAACTGTTACAGTTCCATGAATTTACGTTGAATATGCCGTGACAGAACGGGAGTTGATAGAGATACAAACCCCATATCCAGCGATCGGCCCATCATCGCAGAAAACCTACAGAGATGTTTACCCGCGACTTCCCGTTTCCCGTCTAAAGAACATTCACTGTCCGGCCTTCTCCACTGGCAATGTTCACAAGGTGCCGGATGCGGAAGAGATGATGTGGGATGTCAGCGGGGCGCCGGCAATCTCCTTTATATGCTGCGACCTTCGCGGGAGAGTACATCGGCAAAATATATGTAGATATGGCGATCGGGCACGCGCAGGAGAGATACTGGCGACCCTTGACATGCGCTTTCAACCCTGAAATTCCAGACCGGACGTTGAGCGAGCTTCGCATCAACCCGCGGCTAAGCCGGTTTAGAAGGCTTCAATCCCGGTCACGCTGGCGCCGATAATCAGGCCGTGGATGTCGTGCGTCCCCTCATAGGTCTTCACCGACTCCAGGTTCATCATATGGCGCATGATCGGATAATCGTCGGTGATCCCATTCGCGCCGAGGATGTCGCGCGAGGTGCGCGCGCATTCCAGCGCCATCCAGACGTTGTTTCGCTTGGCCATGGAGATATGCTGCGGCTCGGCCTTTTCCTGGTCCTTCAAACGTCCCACCTGCAATGCGAGAAGCTGGGCCTTGGTGATCTCGGTGATCATCCAGGCAAGCTTCTCCTGCACCAGTTGATGGGAAGCTATAGGCTGATCGCGGAACTGCTTGCGCAGCAGCGCATACTGCAATGCAGTGTCGTAGCAGGACATCGCCGCTCCCACCGCACCCCACGAGATCCCATAACGGGCCTGGTTGAGGCACATCAGCGGGGAGCGCAGCCCGCTGGATTTTGGCAGCATGTTTGACACCGGAATCCGCACATCCTGCAGCGAGAGCCCCGAGGTCACCGAAGCCCGCAGCGACCACTTGCCGTGTACGTCCTGCGCCGAAAAACCGGGACGGTCGGTCTCGACGATAAAGCCGCGCACTTTGTTATCGTGCTCCTCGCTCCTGGCCCAGATCACCGCCACATTTGCGATGCTGCCGGAGGTGATCCACATCTTCTCGCCGTTCAGGATGTATTCGTCGCCCTTACGAACTGCCCGAGTGCGCATTCCACCCGGATTGGAGCCGAAGCCCGGCTCGGTTAACCCGAAGCAGCCGATCTTCTCCCCGGTGCGCAACATCGGCAGCCACTTTTCTTTCTGCTCATCGCTGCCGAAAGCGTAAATCGGATACATCACCAGCGCCGATTGCACGCTGACGAAGGACCGTATCCCGCTGTCGCCGCGCTCCAACTCCTGCATCACCAGCCCGTATTCGACGTTGGACATGCCCGCGCATCCATATCCTTTGAGACTGGCGCCAAAAAACCCCAGCTCCCCAAACGGCTTTACCAGCTCCCGCGGAAAGCGCCCTTCCCGATGGCACTCTTCGATGATTGGGACCAGATTTTCTTCTATGAATTTGCGGGTGTTATCGCGGACCAGCCGCTCATCCTCGCTCAGCATCGAGTCGAAGTTGATAAAGTCCACGCCTTTGAATTTGATGGCTGGCATAACGCCCCTCTCATATCGCTACAACGGTAAGGACAAACACTTCAAGGTAGCAGAAAAGCGCGCAGGCGACCACCAACCAGGCGCCTCGCGCGGTCGCTCAGGATGGCATTTTTAATTTTAATTTTTTGTTCCTAAATGTTGCTTCTTGGATATTGCCTTGTGAATAGGTTGTCATCTTGAGCGAGCGCAGCGAGTCGAAAGACCCCGAAATTGTGAGGAGCATAAATGCAATCCCAGGTTTTCTCACGATGGCTCTGCTTCTGAAACCTGCAACCCGAAACGGTCTGTCTCACGCACCAACGGGTGGAAGAGCATGGCTTCCAGCCATGCGTTAGGAATTGCGGAGAACCCGCTTCAGCCCTGGTAGTGGCAAAGGCAACATGACGCAAAAAGACAGCAGCAAAGATTCATTTCTGCAGCATGAGCGAACTGACGGTAATGTTATCGCCCTCCACCGGGCCGGTGACCGTCACCTTCCAGTCCTTGTCTTTATTGGTCAGGTCGATAAGCTTCTTCGCTTCCTCATTTCCCTTAGCGTCGAATTTGTAGAGCTTGTTGTCGTTAGTGAGGACGGCGTATCCGCTTTTCTGGCAATCGGACATCTTCAGGCACTCCTTATCGTGGTTCACGGGGAACTTCGGATCAGGCTTTTTCATGTTCTCTGAAGCGCAGGCAACATCCACCAGATAGCCGCTAAGGGTATGGGATTTTCCCACATCGGCGGCAAACGAGGAAACACCGCAGGCGGCGAACAGAAAGATAAAGAATAAAGATTTAAATCTCAAGAACAAGGCTCCTTTAAAAATACATGCAACCAATGATGCGGAAAAACTGCTTGGGGTTACAAATATTCCTTTGCCCTGTCCTGCATCCAGTGGGAATTTCCTCTGGAAGTTAGATCATGCCCATCACCGCTGGCTGGCTTCGCCTGCCGAAACTCGCTCATTGAATTTAGCGGAGTTTCCCCGGGGCACGCTGAGGGATTTCCATCGCGCATGTTGAAAATGTTTTGCCAGAAACACAATCTGCCCGACATGGTAGGGATAGTGGGCAAGCTGGCGGTTGATCGCCTGCATCACAGAATGGGCCTCGCCCCGGATCGTCACCGTGCGGTCGAGGTCTGAGGCGCGCAGCGGCCCAAGCGCGGAAAACAAGCAATTCCAACCGGATTCCCATGCCTTCATCAGCTCCTCGCGCGTGGCGGGAGGTTCCACGAACTCGCTATCGCGATTTCGCTCCGGTTTTTCTCCGTCCGTGGTAAGAAAGTCCGTCCAGCGCGATCGCATGTTGCCCGCCATATGCTTCACGATCTGCGCGATTGAGTTCATTTCCGAGTCGAGCACCGAGACGAGCTGCTCATCGCTTACCTGTTCCATCGCCCCTTCCGCCAGTCTCTTGTAGTACCGAAACAGGGACAGGGAGTCTTCCAGGTAAGAGGTTGTGAACTTGAGCGCCATGTTTTCAATCCTACTGCAAGAAGGGCAGGGATACCGCCGTCTTTCCGCCTCACCGCATGACAAGCCGTACCGCTGGCTTTACACTTGATAAGGTGAAGATTGCTTTAGGACAAATCAATCCAACGATCGGCGATTTTGCCGGCAACAGCGGGAAGATCCTGGAGTATGCGCGCCGCGCCCGCGAACGCGATGCCGAGCTGGTAGTTTTTCCCGAACTGGCCATCAGCGGATATCCCCCACGCGATCTGCTGGAGAAGCCGAGCTTCGTGGCCCGCAATCGCGAAGCTCTGGAGCAGGTTGCGCGTCAGCTCTGCGCCAGGGGCGGAAAGAAAATCGACGTAATCTGCGGCCTGGTCACGCCGGCGCAGGCGGACACCGGCAAATCGGTGATGAATTCGGCGGTTTTGCTCTCTGAAGGCAGGATTTCTTTCCTGCAATCCAAAATGCTGCTCCCCACCTATGACGTTTTTGACGAGTTGCGCTACTTCGCTCCCGCCAAGAAGCAGGATCTCTTTTCCCTGAACGGCAGCAAGGTTGCCCTCACCATCTGCGAAGATGCGTGGAACGACAAACATTTCTGGCATAAGCGCCTTTACAACATCGATCCGGTGGAGGAGCTGGTGCACGCCGGCGGTAATCTTGTCCTGAAT
Source organism: uncultured Terriglobales bacterium (assembly GCA_964581225.1). GTDB lineage: Bacteria > Acidobacteriota > Terriglobia > Terriglobales > Acidobacteriaceae > CAYTQA01. Next base: position 6,254 of record CAZONJ010000018.1, read on the forward strand.
ATCTCCGCCTCTCCTTTTTCTACCGGCAAGATCGAGCTTCGGCGCAAGATGCTGCAAGCTATTGCAACGGAGTTCAAGTGTCCGGTGGTAATGGTGAACCAGGTTGGCGGAAACGATAGCCTGATCTTCGATGGCAGCAGCGTCGCTATTGGCCCCGATGGCCGTGTGATCGCGCAGGCAAAATCTTTTGCGGAAGATCTTGTGGTCTTCGATTCGGCTGCGCTCACCGGAGAAATCCATCCTGTACTTAAAGGAGAAGAGGCGACTGCCTACGCCGCACTGGTGCTGGGCACGCGCGATTACGTGCGCAAATGCGGCTTTCATAAGGCCGTGATCGGGCTTAGCGGAGGCATCGATTCGGCGCTCACCGCAACCATTGCCGTGGACGCGCTGGGCAGCGAGAACGTGCTGGGCGTCTCCATGCCGGGGCCTTATTCTTCTGCCGGCAGTGTTGACGATGCCCGCGAGCTTGCTCACAACCTGAACATGCGCCTTGAAAGCCTGCCCATCACCGGCATCTTCCGGGAGTCGCTGAACACCCTGGAAGGGACCTTCCACGGACTAGCCCCTGACCTCGCCGAAGAGAATCTGCAGGCGCGCATTCGCGGCAATCTGCTGATGGCGCTCTCCAATAAGTTCAATAGCCTGGTGCTCGCCACCAGCAACAAATCCGAGATGGCGGTTGGCTATTCCACGCTTTATGGCGACATGGTGGGCGCGCTGGCGGTGATTGCCGACGTGCCGAAAACGATGGTCTATCGCCTGGTGGAGTATCGCAATCGCATCGCTCCAGTGGTCCCCGCAGCGACCATCCACAAATCGCCTTCGGCGGAGTTGCGGCCGGAGCAGAAGGACTCCGATTCGCTGCCGTCCTATGAGGTGTTGGACCGCATTCTCGAGGATTACGTGCAAGAGTACAAAACACCGGAGCAGATTGCGGAGCAGAGCGGCATCGACATTGCGCTGGTGAAAAAAGTGATCCGGATGATCGAGCGCAGCGAATATAAAAGGCAGCAGGCGCCCCTTGTCCTCAAGATCACCCCCAAAGCCTTTGGGCTGGGCCGGCGCTTCCCTATTGCCGCCAAAGTGGAGTAGGGACAGACCATCTTCCTGCAAAGACAGGCTTTCTTTTCGCCGGCGGACCTCCTGCCGCTCCGGCATGGGCCGGTTACAGGCACTATTTCGCGCCAGTCACAGCTCTATAAAGGACCGGATAAAGCTCGATTGGTTACCTTCGTGAATCTGCAAAGGTAACGTTCCGCCAGGAGGCCAGATTGGGGTAGCATCCTGCACAGCCCTCGAATAAGGAGACGTATGCGAAGCTGTGCTCTTTTACTGGTCATGGTTGTTTCTGCCTTTGCCGCCGGACAGAACTCGCGTGAGGCTGCCCAGGTGGAGGCTGCAAAGCAGTCTGCCGAAGCATGGCTCAGTGGGGTTGATTCCGGGAATTACCTTGGCAGCTGGGACCAGGCGGATGCTGCTTTTAAAGGCGGCATCAACAAGATGCAGTGGGAGAGGATCTGGAAATTGGTGCGCGGCCCGGTGGGGACCTTCCAATCCAGGAATTTCAAGAAGGCCGAATTTAAAACGCATATCCCGGAAGACCCCAAAGAGGACAAATGGGTGGTGATCCAGTACGAGAGCACATTTGCTCAGAGGACCGCCACCGAAATCATTGCCATCAAACAGGACCAGGACGGTCAATGGCGGGTCGCGGGCTATAACGTTATCCCCGGACAGGCGGTAGCTATTGCAGCTCCCTCTTCGGAATCGGCCAGCACGGAGAAGCCGGCGCCACCGCCGCAATAGCCGGAGAATTACCCGAAGTTTTTACTCGGCCAAATTATCATGCGGCCGGGGCTGCTTCCCTTTCTCGAAGATCTCGCTTCGCACTGTTCTTGAAAAAAAGCCCATAAACCAGCAAGCCCGCAGCTACGGAAAGGGCGGAGATCACGCCTCGGTGCTGGTCCAACCAGAGTTGCGGACTGAAGGCGCTGGCCCTGGCATCGAAATCGCCATGAGCGCCAAAATCGCGTTCTATCGGGAACCATAAATTATCGGGACGGTCGGGCTCGGCAGCGCCGTCGTATTGCTGCGCCTCATAGCCGGTTTTTCCCAGGTATCGGTCGAGCAGTCCGGGGGCAATCTTGTTGGCTTGAATGGCCTCGATGGTGGGCAGTCCAACAAGAAATTCCCGACGCGGATGTTCCGCTGCCCAGACAATCGCATCCGCCGCTACCTCCGGCTCGTAGATGGGAGGCACAGGTTGCGGCTTGCGCGGCAGCCGGCTCTTCACCCAGTCAAATTGGGGCGTATTGAGCGCCGGCATGTGGACAACGGTAAGCTTCACGTTGCTTTTGTCGTGAAAGAGCTCGCAGCGCAGCGAATCGGTGAATCCGACCATTGCATGCTTTGCTCCGCAATACGCAGACTGCAAAGGAATGCTGCGATAAGCCAGGGCCGATCCTACCTGGACAATGACTCCACGGTCCCGGGGAAGCATGCGCTTCAGGGCCGCTTGTGTTCCATAGACAGCTCCCAGATACGTGACTTCCGTGACCCGCTTGTACTCTTCAGCCTTCATCTTTTTCACGGGCGAGAAGACCGAAACCATGGCATTGTTTACCCAAACATCGATGGGCCCGAGTTCCTCCTCCACCTTCGAGGCAGCGCGTTCCACGGCCTCAGCGTCCGCCATATCGAGCGGCAGCACGCATGCGCGGGAGCCCAGGGCCTCGATTTCTCTGCGAGCAGCTTCAAGTCCCACATGGCCACGTGCGATCAGGGCGAGGCTATAGCCTTTTTCCGCAAAAGCCCTGGCGGTGGCACGGCCTACCCCGGCGGAAGCTCCGGTTACGACCGCAACTTTTCCCTTACCTCTCCCGATGGTCATTGAAAAGGACCTCCATGGTGATTAGAAGTCCCAGTGACGCTTGAGGATGTCGATGGCGTGCTAACTGCCTGCCTTGGCCGCGGTGCCTCGCTGGAAGAAAAGCTCCAATTGCTGGGAGACAGGAGCCAGACTCTCGTTGCAGCATAAATCCGCAAACGAGCGCACCCAGGCGGGCGGCTCATAGGCATGGACGATGATGACCGGCAAGTCGGGATTTAATTTCTTAATTACCGCGCCCAGCAACGCAGTCTGATGATCGTAAAAGTGGCAGTCCAGCAGAACGCCTTTACTTCCTTCGAGAAAAGCGCCTTCTTTGATTTCGTCCACGCTGCAGGTCTCCTGGACGAAATAGCCCGCCCGTTCCAATTGGTCCTTACGGCGCTTCAGTGTGGTGGGATTGAGGTCAAAACAAACGAGCTTGGTTTTACGTCCAATGGCCGGAGCCGATTGCATACTTGCTTTCTCCTAAAAGCCCATAAGAGAGATGTGCAATAAAATACAGAGGTTTGCTGCTGCTGGATTATTTATGACAAAGGCAACCCCCTGCCTTTTCCGTGTCTCTGAATCACTTGAATATGCCCTGAGGAGGGTCCCGGATGGGGGAGCGATGGTTTGATTACCTTTTCGTCCATGCTACTCGATGGCATGACTACCTGTTCGTGGGGGAGGGCCAACCCACAAATCTGGAGGAAAAGCCTGCATCGTGTGCTGGGGCGCAAGTAATTCCCTTTCCCTCGAAAGTCGCGGCAGCTGAAGTGGAGAAAAGCTTCCCGGCGGCTTCATTAGCAACTGAGAATGAGGCAGAGCAGTCAGCCGCGACTGCCTCTTAAGAAGCATAATATTCCGGGCAAAGCCGCCATTTCCTTCATTCCGTAGCTTAGGTTCCAGCAGCATTCCACAATTGCGCTACAACCAGGCCTTTATTCAGAATACGTAACACTAATTAAGCATTTATCCCTTAGGAAAGACAACCTTCCCAATATCCATCAACTCTCATTGAGTGACGCTCGATCCTTTTGAGAGGGAAATCTCTCAGACATTAGGCAGTGGTGCGACCGTTTCACCGATAGAGCCAGCGTTACACTCCGTTCAAAAGGGACCATGAGTTACTTTAAAAACCTGCTCTCTCCTGGCACTCTGATCAAAGACCCTGAAGTGATCATGGAGTATAAAGGCCAGGTTTTTGGAGTCAGCAATGCGGCTGGGACCAATCTATATGATCGGTTGCTGGAAGCTTTAGGGGCCAGTACCTCGATTGAAAAACAAAGGTTTCTGGAAGAGAATTCCGACGCTCTGGTTCTTCTGAGCGACTCCACCGGCAGAAAATCCACAAAAACCCTGGAGCAACTGTGCGCGATCTCTCCCCTGGAAGAGGTTGCAAGCCCGGGAAGGACGGTCGCCGTCTACCCACTGCCTGGCCGCACCGAACAATTAGTGCAGCGGCGCAATTTACTTTTTGTATGCCTGCTTATTCTTTCCGGGATCCTTACCTCGGTTTACATATACGGCAAGCGCACGCCGTTAACTCCCAGCCAGCAACTGGCAAGATTGCAGAGCACTGCATTCGAAGGAATCCTAAGGCCGATACAGGAGGTTTCGCTCCTTTCCTTCAATTCTGGGATTGTTCAAGAGGTCACGGTGAAACCGGGCGACAAAGTCGAAAAAGGGCAGGTCCTGATCCGTCTGCAAGACCCTGAAGCCCAGGCGTCGCTCGAAGAAGCCAAATTCGAAGAGCAGGAGATCGAAAAGGAGCTGTTGAACTTGCACAGCAGGCTGGCGGAAGCCAATGCCAGCTTTACCCTGGCGCAGCAGAAGGCAGAGCACGTCCCGACTCGGCAGTGGCGCGATTCGATCGAGCGGGCCCAAGCTTCTTATGATTTGGCTTCCTCCCGCTACCGGCGAGCGGAAGAACTGCATAAAGCCGGAATAATCGCACAACAGGATTTCGAAGTCGCGGAAAATGAACTTCGGCTGGCAAAAAACGATCTGCAAAACGCGCGCACACTGGATTCCGGCTCTAAAGCGGTAGAACAAGCCCAGGAGGCGCAAGGTCGTTTGCAGGCCGAACTTGCAGCGAAAGAACAGCAGCAAGTCCTGGAACGCGCGAAGCTGAAAGTCCAGCAGGCGCAGCAGCGGGCGGATGCCGCAACCATCCGCGCCTCAGACAAAGGTTTGGTCATAGATTTATTTGTAAGGCCTGGAGACCAGGTGGCGCCGGGTAACAAGCTGCTTCGCCTGGCGAAGCTGGAACAATTGCGGACCATGGTCCCCGTCTCCGAGACAATCATGAAAGCGTTGCATATAGGCCAAAAAGCCCGAGTACGGATCCCGACTATGCCGCCGCAGGAGGTCGAGGCCCATATAACGCGCATCAATCCATTGCGGGCGGCCAACATGGACCACGAAATCGACCTGGAGTTTGACAATAAAAGCGGCGAACTGCTGGCCGGCCAGCCAGCGGAAGTTTATTTCCTGAAGGACTAATCGCGCATGGGTAAGTTTTCAGTACTCCTGACCACCGAAGGCACCTACCCTTTTCATGGCGGCGGGGTAAGCACGTGGTGCCATGCGCTGACCCAAAATCTGCCGGAAATCGATTTCACGCTGCTCGCCGTCACCATGCATCCGTTTCTCGAGCAGCAGTACGAATTATCTCCCAATGTGCGTCAGGTTCTTACGGTTCCGCTCTGGGGACTCAATCAACCGGCGGAATATTCCTGGCACTATCCTGTCTCTCAGGTGTTGGCACAAAAATGGGAAACCACCGAAAATTCCGTCGCCACTGTTTTTCTTCCCACTTATACAAAGTTCCTGCGCGGCATTCTTTCGAATGAAGTGCAGCCGGCGCAACTCGGCCTGGAGATGGTGGCGATGCATGAGTATTTTCAACGGTATGACTATGCTCGCAGCATGCGCGCCCAGTGCGTCTGGAAAGAGTTTGCTGCAATTCTGAATGAATGCTGGCAGTCTCAATATCCCGGGCAAAGCGAACCCACCCTGGCGGAGATCACGGAAGCGTCGCGTCTGCTGTACCACTTTTTCATTACGCTGCATTATCCGGTACCGCGGACCGATGTCGCTCATTCCGCGGCAGCCGCCTTTTGCGGTCTTCCCTGCGTCATCTCCAAGGTCCAGCACGGCACGCCCTACTTACTTACCGAACATGGGGTGTATATTCGCGAACAATACCTGAATCTTCGGCGATACGTTACATCGTTCTTTGTGCGCTGGTTTCTCTACAAGCTGATTGGCGCGGTTGCCAGGATCAATTACTTCTATGCCGACCAGATATCGCCCGTCTGCGCCTACAACACCCGGTGGGAGCGCTGGTGGGGCGTAGAAGCGGAAAAAATTAAGGTCATCTATAACGGGGTTGATCCGCAGCGTTTCAAGCCATTGAGGACTGCCCAAAATCCACGGCCCGTGGTCTCGAATGTGGCCCTTATTTTTCCCTTGAAAGGTCAGGCAGACCTTGTCGATGCCGCCGCGAAAGTAAAGCAGGATGTCCCCGAGGTGGAGTTCCGCTTCTACGGTTCTGCCAGCGATCCGGAATACTTTGCGGAGTGCCAGGAAAAGGTGAAGCACTACAATCTTGAAGACATGGTTGTCTTTGCTGGAGCCACGGATGAACCCTGGAACGTCTTCGGCCAAGCCGATATTGTGGCCTTCGCCAGTATCTCGGAAGGATTTCCTTACGCCGTAATTGAGGCCATGCTTTGTGGAGCAGCGATTGTTGCCACCGATGTTGGCGGAGTAGGTGAGGCGCTGGCGGAGAGCGGCATCCTGGTCCGTCCCGGCCATCCTGAAGAATTGGCGGCGGCCATAACCAGGCTTCTGCGTTCTTCACAGGAGAGAGTCGCTTTGGGGGAGAAGGCGCGAGCCCGCGCCCTGCAACTTTTTACTCAGGACAAATTCCAGAAGCAATACCGGGAAACTTATCGCCGTCTGGCGGGGCTGGAATCCGCTTCTCTGGAAGTCATGCCTGATGTGGTGGCATGACCACGGTTTGGGACAAAACCTGCCGTATGGGCCAGCGTGTCAATGACGATTGTTCCTGTTTCAGTTGAGCGCGAAAGCCCATGCTCCGCAGTGTGAACCGGGGAGGTGAAATGACCCCCCAATTCCCTGCTTTCCTGGGGACATTCCATCTGAGTCAATCGATTATTACCGCTGCTGAAGTCGGCCTCTCCCCATCCAAAACCATCGAGCTGCCATAAGACTGCATTCCACCATGCATAATCGAACTGTTGCCGATTAAAAGCAGCCGCTTTCGATGTGGTCACGGCGAAAATCCGGGTCTTCTTCCGCCTGCGGCATTCTTGCGCTTGCAGGAGGCGCTGTCTCAAGAGATCTGAAGGGTCGTACTCGCCTTGGCGGATTTGGAAAGATTCAATCAGCAGAATGTCCTGGGCGCCCATCCGGGAAGGTTCACCCTTAGGATTACCTCCGCCGGCGGCATTGAGTGGTACCATTCTGTCTCCAGCTATATCGTCAGGATGGAAGGAATTTGCCATTGCCTGTAATCCAAGGCTGTGAATGTAGTCTAAGATCTCATTCTGCCTTGAGCGGGTCACCCCATAATCGAAGCCAGCTTCGTCCAGGAAAATGCCGGAAACCCCTGTCTTTTCCCATAGATCAATGCGATGTTTCAGCTCTGCTGGAGCAAGGTGCTGGCTATTACCTAAATCCAGGTATCCGAATACCTGGATAGGGGCGAAAGCACGTTTCAGGAGCGCAATCAGTTGCCGAGCTTTTGTGTGCTCTTCCGTGCCCGGCCCTGAAGGATGGCGAGCTGGTTGAACATCATCGAACTCCAAACCATCTCCCAATACCAGCACATCGTAATGGGAGAAAGTTGCGGCAGCCTTGGCCACGTCCCCATCGGCTCCATTCACCAGGCTGGGATAGCCATAATAGATAGCTAAATGTCCGGGCAGCAGTAACGCTGACTTCTTCATCTTACAATTCGAACGTAAGTCACTACTCATAAGCAGGTTGGAGAGTACCATGCACGCCAAAAGCAGTTTAAGGCTGTGCAGCACTCTCTCTCGAGGCGCATGAATCCCGCAGAATTCAGCAAGCTGGTCGAAGGCATATCGAAGGTAAGCCCAGAGCTGGCCGATATCTGGGAAGCGACCGCTGTAGTTGAATCGCTTGGATATAACGATCACGCTGTTTACCAGGAATTCCAGCTGGCCAGCACACGCTCCGCCGGAGAACTGGCCTTTCAAATGCGACCTCCAGCGGCTACGCGATCTCATGTCCAAAAGCGGCCTACCCGTGGAGAGCTCATTCGCCGGGAGCTCAGAAATTTCTCCGAAAAATTTTCTTCGAGCTTCATCTATGCACTGCCCTGGATTTTGATGCTGATCCTAGAATACACGCGGCCCCGCCTGGTAGACGTGCCGGCGAGCCTGGGCGGCCCCTTAAGTGTGGCGCTCATGGCCAGCCTCGTCACCACTGGAGGCTTCATTCAAATCATCGCCCGCCGCGGCCGCTTTTATATGTGCCTGAAAGAGGTCAGTCTTGCTCGCGGCATCTGTGAACGTTTCTTCCTGCTTGGGCTCGGCACAACACTGTTCTTCTGCGTCTTCGGGATCATGGCCGGATATTATCTGAGGCTGTTTCCCGGCAACGCCTTATTGTTAGCGGGGCTTTATTACCTTCTATTAAGCCTGCTGTGGATGCTTTCAGCGATGCTTTCAATTCAGAGCCATTACTGGCGCATTCCCACCGTGTTTTTCAGCGCGGGCCTGGTTTTCATTTTGCTGCGCTCCATCAAGCTGAGTTCGCCGACCGCCTTGTTCGGTTGTGTTCTGGCAGCCGTAGTTGCAGCCGCCCTGATCGCTCGTGAAGGATTCAGCAGCAAATCAAAACGCGCCATCCGCGCCAAGATGCAACTGCCGCGCCTGCCGATCCTGTTTCATGCGCTTGCTCCCTATTTTCTCTATGGCGTCGCCTACTTCAGCTTTATATTCGTCGATCGCTTCTCGGCCGGTACGGCCGTCAATTCTGTGTCCGGACTGGCTTTCGGAATCGATGCCCAATACAAGCGTGGCATGGATTTAGCGTTGCTGACCTTTCTATGCCTTGCGGGGCTGATTGAATTTCTCGGCTTTAAACTTATGGACCTATGGCAGGAAAGGGCAAAGTCCATGGGATTGAGTCGTATGCAAGAACTGCGCTCCATCCTGCAACGCGTATGGAAGCGGCATGTTATCTCCATCGCGGTCATTTTCTGTTTATTTGCGATGGCGAGTTGGTTCTTCTTCATGCATCTGAAACCGGATGCGGCAACTTCGAATGTTCTGGCCACCGATATATTAGGCGGGTTAGGTTATTTATTCCTCAGCATCGGACTTTATAACGCGATATTTTTATTGAGCGTAGATCGCCTGTTCCTGTTAATACGCGCTCTCCTGCCCGGCTTGGTGGCGAACCTGCTCATCGGTTACACCTTAAGCCATGCTATCAATGTGTACTACGCCGCCCTGGGACTCGCAATCGGAGCGGCGATCTTTGCCATCCGCTCCAGTTTTGCCGTCAGAAGTACGATAAGAGATCTTGATTATGCCTACGCGAGCGCCTGACCTATGTTGCTACTCGACATCATCGTCTTCGCGTGGATCGTCACCATCTGCATTGCTCTTTTCGTATGGCTGCCGCGCTATGTCTTCCCCAACTCGGAGCATTATTCCTGCCTGGGCAGAGCGTCTCGCATGGTTCTTTTCACCTGGCTGGCGGTAGTGACTCTCGGCCAGCTGCATATATTGAATACCATTACCCTGCTGCTTTGCTATGGCACATTTCCGCTATTTCATTGGCTCCGGCGCAACTATCGAGAACTTGATGTCGCAGTAGAAAGGGCCGGCAAACATTTCGTTATCAAGATGGCCGCGGCTTTAGAGACTTACCCCCGGCTCCTGCGCATGCAAAGTTTCTCACTCCGCCGATTATCCGGCAATCCGAAAACTCAAAACGGAATTTGGCCCTTAGGGCGTTGGTGGCAATTTTTTATCATAGGACTCACCGTAGGTTTTGCCCTCCTCTTTCGCCTCGCCCGTCCATTGGCAGAATTAAGGCTGGCAAATCCCGAAAGTTATGCAAATTTGTTGCGCGTGCATGAACTGATGGCCGGCACCCGAGTGAGCGGGGATCCTTTTCTGGCTATAGCAACTTCCATTTCGCTCATCAGCTCGGCAAACCCCATGCAGGTGATTCGTTTTTTGCCTGTGATTGTGGGTATATCTGTCGTGCTGGCAGTTGGATATGGAATCTGGTCGAGTTACCGCAACAGCGCTGCCGCCCTTGCAAGTCTCTACTTTTTAGGGGCTTGCACCTTTATTCCTTCAAAAGCCATGGCCAATGCTGTGGCGGATTCGATGCCGGAACTCTCACGGACCATGCAGACCGTGCTTACTCATCAATGGGCGGGGGGAAGCCTGGAGTTCGGTCTTCTGTTCGCGATTCTGGCGCCGGTGTTAATCCTGCGGGACGGGGCCAACTCCAGAGGCAGTTTAAGAAGCGTAACCTGCTGCCTGCTTATCATTGTCTTCTCCGCGCCATGGCTACTGCTGCCGGCGCTTCTCTGGACAATCGGCAGCCTGGTAGCTCCTCAGCTTGGATCTGCAGCGGCTGGCATCGTTTGGACGGCGCTTGCAATTACCGCAGCCGTCCCTAACACCCAAGGGGCATTTGCGGAGAGCTTTCTTCTGACTGCCCCGGTTGGAGTCGCGTTGCTTATTGGCTCAACACTAGGTTTTCTGCATCGGTCGTTGGCGCCGTTATTGCGGCAGTATGCCGACCCCCTGCTTGCCGGTTTGGTCCTGATTCCGGCAACTATGTTTCTTCTGCCTCCCGCTGCTACAGGCAAGCCACTGGAATACGATAGCGCCGCGCGGCAGACCTTAAAGATCGCAAGCCATTATCCGCAGTTGAATTGGATCATGGTCGCCCCAGGAGAACAGATGGCGGAGATTTATGGTCGAGGCTGGCATGAAGATCTGGCCAAGTTCGTGCTCCGAGGGCAAACTGCGGGAACCGACGCCGCCTTTGATTTTGGGATTCCTGTCAATGAGGTGTTTGTCATGGTAGAGATGCGGCCCTTTCGGACCTTCGAATCGGAGCCGGAACAAGTTTCGGCCGCAACCTTAACCGACGCAAGCTACCGGCAATATCGTTCTTTGGCGGGGCGGGCCAGCCTGGAATTTGTTGCCTTGCAACTATGCGAGTCTTACCGAAACTCACACCTCCAAGGCGAGATTTTTTACGAAGATGAGGCGCTGAGAATTTATCACTTTCATCTCGTTCCAGCAGTCCCAGAAGCCGCTCCCCTTCATATAGCCTCCGCCCGATGATTCTGCTCCGGATAGCTCACCCACAGCTTACAACCCGCATCATAGTTGCTGGATTGGCATGTGCATCACCGCCGATCAGGGTATGTGGGACATGACTTCATTCTCATCTTTTTATCGCACTCCACTTCGTCTATCGCTTTCCTCGGTTTTTGCAGTTCTGCTGCTTGCAGGATGCGGAGGGACAGGCACAAGCCCCAATCCGTCAACCACTTCTCAGAATTCAACTGCTGCGAGCCCCTCTCCCGCTTTGGCTGCTGCTGGGCTCAAGGTGCTGGTAATAGCCGCGGACGGGAATGAAGCAGACTTCTCGGCCATCCAGCAGGCGCTGAATGCAGCCAATATGAATGCTACTTATTACTTCGCGGCAAAAACTCCCGGAGGACTCACATCGGATAAGCTCTCGAGCAACGGCCAGCCTCTTTACCAGGCGGTAATCCTCGCAACCGGCAGCGTTGCCTTCACCCCCGATATCGGCCAAACCTGGCTTTCGGCTCTCACAAGTACGGAATGGCAGACACTCTGGAGCTTTGAATCCACCAATGGAATTCGGGAGGTGAGCTGGTATACCTATCCCACAGCGGTTTACGATTTTGGAAATACCCCTACCCCGATTAATACCCTTTCAGGTCCTTCCTATACGGCACAATTCACGCCGGCCGGACAATCTCTTTTTTCTCATGTCAGTGCCGCTTCGCTCACGATTTCCGGCGCGTTTCTTTACCTGGCTCAGCCTGTGGCTGATGGCACGAATACTCCATTACTGGTGGATAATGGCGGGAACGCTCTGGCCATGGTGCACAAGTACTCCGACGGGCGTGAGGTGCTGGTGCTTACCTTCGATAGCAATGCCAAGCTGCCGCATATCCAGGCGATCGCTCCCGATCTGCTCTTATGGTTGGCCAAGAAATAGCCGTTTGTATCTTCCCACTTTTACGAAAATGTTTTTAACCGTCCGAAGTTCCCTTAGGGCGAATTAAAGCGAAGATCTTAACCTAAGAGGCAACACGGCGGTGTGATGTACCTCTCCAATGTTGCAGGACGTCTACTTTGGGCAGACTTGTTCTGGCAGCAAAATAGTCGCTCCTGGAATGCTAAAGAAGAGGGCCGCCATGCCATTCCGTCGAATTCACTCACTATATTTGTCTCTATTTCTGCTTCTAATTACTTTCACAACCAGCCACGCCGCCTATGCACAAACCACCTGCAGCAGCACCAGCGTGAACATGCAACTGCTCGTCATCTCCGCAGACGGCACGGAAGCCGATTTGTCCGCCATTACGCAAGTTCTGGATTATCTTGGAACCCCATATACCGTCTATGTAGGATCGAAAACCCCGGGTGGACTGACGCCAACTTTACTTGCCACAGGCTGCAACGGAAATTACCAGGGGGTAATCCTGACCACCGGCAATCTGGCCTATACGCCGGATGGAGGCGCTACCTTCCTAAGCGCCCTGAGCACCCAGGAATGGCAAAATCTTTGGACGTATGAATCCACTTTCAAGGTCCGGCAGGCTACCTGGTTTACCTATCCCACGCCGGACTTCGGATTCAGCGGATCGATTACCCCGGTGAGCACTGACACCACTCCCCTGCCGGCGCTTTACACTGCGGCGGCGGCCGCGGTATTTCCCTATGTGAACCGCTCTACTCCGTTGAACATCAGCCTTTCTTATACGTATTTGGCCGCGCCCGCAAGCGATGGGAACACAACCCCATTACTCACTGACGCCAATGGCGATGCCCTGGCTCTGGTCCACAACTATTCCGATGGGCGTCAGAACCTGGCATTGACGTTCGACAGCAATCCCAACCTGCTGCACAATATGGTGCTCTCTTATGGCGTAGTGAACTGGGTAGCCAAGGGAGTGTTCCTGGGAGAACGCCATGCCTATTTGGATGTTCAGCCGGACGATGTCTTCATCGACGACAACATCTGGACGGTGAATACTCCGTGCGGCACGCCCGTCGACAACACAACCACCACCTATCGCATCACGGGCCAGGACCTCACCATGTTGGCGCTATGGCAGCAGAGACTGCGGTCTCAACCGACCTCCGCTCAATTCCGCCTCGAACTGCCCTTCAATGGCGTAGGAACCACAAAAATTTACAAGCCCGATACCCTTACCCCTACAGCCAAACAACTGCAAGGCCAGTTCAAGTGGATCAGCCATACCTACGACCACAAAAACCTCGACAACGCCACCTATGATTTCACCATGACTGAACTTGTCGATAACAACCGGGTGGCAAAAAAGATGGGCTTTAAGATTTACAGCAAAGCGAACCTGATCACGCCCGAGGTCTCCGGCCTGACCAATCCCGCTGCATTGCAGGCGATGTACGATGCCGGGGTCCGCCAGATCGTGACCGATACTTCCAAACCGGGATATAACAATCCTTCTCCCAATGCCGGCATATGGAACACGTATGTGCCCGGAATATTCATGATCCCGCGGCATCCGCTGAACTTGTATTACAACGTGACCACTCCTGCGGAGTGGGTCGCCGAATACAACTGCATGTACGAAAGTTATTGGGGACGCGCATTCAATTACAACGACATCCTGGAAAACCAGGGCAACCAGATGCTTACCTATCTCTTAAAAGGCGATATGGACCCGCTGATGCTGCATCAACCGAACATGCGGGCCTACGATGGAGTGCACAGCTTATTGGGAGATTTGATCGACCGGGCGTTTGCAAAGTACAACTCATATTTTAATTTGCCGGTGCTCAGCCCGACCCACAACCAGATCGCTGCTCTCATGCAGTTGCGCATGGCCTACAATGCCTCCGGCGTGAAAGGGACGATAAGCGGAAGCACCATCACCCTCACTGTCCAGCAAGGGGCGGTAGTCCCGGTTACGGGCCTGAAGAGCGCGGGTTCGGAGAGCTATGGCGGGCAAAATATCTCCCACATTTCTCTCGCGGCGGGGCAAAGCGTTACCTTGCCGTTGCAGTAATGAATACGTGGTACCGAGGACCGCTGGAAAGTCCCCGGTACCACCTCATTCTGTTGCTAGGGAAGAACCATGGCCAAATATCTTGTAACTGGAATAGCCGGCTTTATCGGGTCCTCGATTGCCCGCGCGCTGGTAGCGCAAGGGGAAGAAGTGAGGGGCATCGACAACTTCAGCAGCGGCAAGCGGGAGAATATCGAGGAAATCTACTCGGAAATCGAGTTTGTGGAAGGCGACATTCTCGACCGGGATCTGGTCCGTGAAGTCTGCCGAAATGTCGACTTTATCTTTCATGAAGCGGCCATTCCCTCGGTGCCAAGGTCAGTGGCCGATCCGATTGAAAGCAATTCCGTGAATGTGGACGCAACCCTCAACGTGCTCACGGCCGCAAATGAGGCGGGGGCAAAGCGGATCGTCTTCGCCAGCTCTTGCGCCCTCTACGGCGACCCGCAAACCTTGCCGGTCGATGAAGGCATGCTGCCCGATCCGGTTTCTCCCTATGCGGTGGCAAAGCTCTGCGCCGAGAACTATATGCGCAGCTTCTATCGCGTGTATGGGCTTGAGACGGTCTCCTTGCGCTACTTCAACGTATTTGGACCGCATCAGGATGCCAGCTCGGCTTATTCCGGCGTCCTGGCCAAATTCATTACCCAAATGGTTGGCGGAGAGCAGCCGGTCATCTTTGGCGATGGCGCGCAAAGCCGCGACTTTGTCTTTATCGATAATGTCGTGCAGGCCAATTTACTTGCCTGTAAAGCTCCCGCCGGGAAAGTGGCCGGACGCATG
Source organism: uncultured Terriglobales bacterium (assembly GCA_964581225.1). GTDB lineage: Bacteria > Acidobacteriota > Terriglobia > Terriglobales > Acidobacteriaceae > CAYTQA01. The sequence goes on from CAZONJ010000018.1 coordinate 21,256, forward strand.
TTCAATATCGCATCGGGAAAGCGCTTTTCGCTGAACCAGACTTTTGCCGCCTTGAAAGAGCTCACGCGATATAAAGGACAGGCAAAATACGAAGAAGAGCGTACCGGAGATATTCGTCACTCCCTGGCCGACATCTCCCTCGCAAAGGAATGTCTCGGCTACAAGCCTGTGGTGGACTTTTACACCGGCCTGAGCCGCACCATCGCCTGGTACAAGCAGTCCATGGCACTTCCCTGCATAGAAAGGCCAGGATTACAGCGCCTCATCCACGCCCGCTGCTAATTCCGGTCGCTTGGCCCCTTCGATCGCCAGCGCCGCCTGAATGAGCGCGACATGGGTAAAAGCCTGCGGAAAATTCCCCAGCAACTCTCCGGAATCGGGATCGATCTGCTCGGAGAATAACCCCAGGTCATTGGCATATCGCAGCGTTTGACGCATCAAGTCTTCGGCCTCGGAGATTCTGCCCGCCTTGGCCAGGTTCTCTATAAACCAAAAGACGCAGGGAGTGAACGTTCCTTCCCCTTTGAGGGCCCCATCCAGATTGAGATTTCGGTATACAAGCCGGTTTTTCATCAGGGTTTTCTCGATCGCCTGCATCGTGCTCCTCATGCGGGCGTGGCCGGATTCGATAAATCGTAACAGCGGCAGACGCAGCACGGAAGCGTCGAGGTCTTTAGCGTTGTAAGCCTGAGTGTAGGCCCCGAGCTCGGAATCGAATCCTTCCTCTTCAATTGACCTATGAATCTCCTCCCGCACCGAGCGCCATTGTTCGAAGTTCGCATGCGCCTTACAATGCTTGCCGATGCGGAGGGCCCGGTCCAGAGCGACCCAGCACATCACCTTCGAATGTACGAACTGGCGCGCTCCCAAACGGGTCTCCCAGATGCTCTCATCGGGCTGGCGCCAGAGCCGGCATACCGTCTCCGCGGCCTTCTCGGTGAGAGACCAGAGTGTCTCTTCCTCTCCGTCATGCATCTCTTCATGGCGTAAAAAAAGGTCGATGCAATCGACGAGCTCTCCGAATATATCCAGTTGGAGCTGGCCGGAGGCCTCGTTCCCGACCCGCACCGGACGCGATCCACAGAAGCCATTAAGCTTCTTCACCTCATATTCGTCAGCAGGAACGGCGCCATAAAGGGTATAAAGCGTACGGATCCCGCTTTGCGGAACGCTGTCATGCAGAAAACGAAAAAAACGGTTTGCCTCTTCGTGATATCCGAGCCCCAGCAGCGCCCGCAGCGTGAAGCTTGAATCCCGCAACCAGACAAAACGGTAGTCCCAATTCAATGGACCGCCCAGCGCCTCAGGAAGCGAAGTGGTAGCCGCCGCCAGCAGCGCCCCGGTAGGTTCGAAGACCAAAAGCTTAAGCGCCAGCGCGCTTCTGAGCACCGCATCTTTGTACTCTCCCCGGTAACGGCATTTCGCCGACCATTGCTCCCAGAAGTCTCTGGTTCGCAGGAACCATTCTGAAACATTACCCGGAGCAGAACCCTGCTTGGGCGCGTGGGCGGCGTACTCCAGGACCAAGGCAGTTTCTTCTCCGGCTTGCAGATGGGAACACATTGTTATGTGTTCTCCGCGCACTTCCAGAGTTCCCTGCGTCGCGTAGACGTGCATCCCCTGGTCCCCGGCGCATACGGCGAATACTTCTGCGGCCCCCATTCGCCGAATGACGGGTTTCTTCAGTTCAAAGCCAATCGTAAAACGGATGGAGACCTTGAACGACACGCTTCCCTGCTCGCACTTGAAAATGCGGACCACGCTGCTGCTCCCGGCATAATGGCCGTCTGCCGAACGATCCCCCGCCGTATGCCAGGGCATGAAGTCTTGCGCCAGCAGCACACCGCTGGAACTCTGAAAACGCGTTTCTAGAATGTTGCTTTGGCCGAGATACCGGCGCGACGAGCTCTCAAGATCCGCTACCTGTATTTCGCAACTGCCGCCCTCGCCATAATCCAGCAGCTTGCAAAGGCTGGGTTCGCTGTCGAAGTTTGGGGCACAGAACCAGTCGATAGACCCGCTCCGGCTGACGAGCGCTGCGGTCAGCTCGTTGCCAATCACTCCATAATCGGCAATAGCACACTTCGGCTTTTGCTCGCCCACGGCAATTTGGATGCGCTTTGGTTGGGGAAATATGGCCCAGTCAGAGACAAAGCAAGGAGAGGTCGCGGCCTTTGAAGCGAAAGGGATTACTGGTTGAGAGTGGGGCAGCCGCTCGGCCCAAGGTCTGAGCCTGACGACTCAGTTTAACGATTGCAGATTCTGCTCGCCGAATTGATAGCCTAATCCCCTTAGCGTACGAATCAGCTTGCAGGATTGGCCCTCATCCAGCTTCTTACGCAACATGGCGATGTATACTTCGACGACGTTCGTTCCCGGATCGAAATCTAATTGCCACACCTGTTTCAGAATCGTGGACCGGGTGAGACTCTGGCCTGCATGGCGCATAAAATATTCCAGAAGGACAAACTCGCGCGAGGTAAGATCGATGACCTTCCCCTCGCGGACCACTTTGCGCTCCATTCGGTTCAGCTCGACGTTGCCATAGCGCAGCACGGTTTCAGTGTCCTGCGGAGCGCGGCGGCGCAAAGCGCGGACGCGGGCGGAAAGTTCCCCAAACGAAAACGGCTTGACCAGGCAATCGTCTGCGCCTGCGTCCAGGCATTCGATTCGCGATTCCACCGCGCTTCTGCCGGTGACGACCAAAACCGGCGTCTTCCGGTCCGTCGCTCGGACCTCTTTCAGCATTCCGATGCCATCTTTCCCGGGAAGGTTCAGGTCCAGCAGGATCAGCTCGTATTCGGTTTTTTTCAGGGCAGCCTGTGCCTCTTCGGCATCCTTAGCGATATCGACATCATAATTTTCGGCTGTCAGCCCTTGCTGTATCAGCTTAGAAATCTCTGGGTCATCATCCACGATCAAAATTTTCATTGGGATTTGGTTTCCATTTAGAAAGGAGCCGAGTGCGAGGTGGCCTTTTTATCATTAAAATGAATTCATACCAAGGTAACCGAGTTTATCGGAAAACGACATAAAGATAAACACTACGGTAACCTACTTAAAACACCTATATTTCCTTAACTATTGGGTTACAACACAATTGCCATGAAAGCTGTCATTATCTCGAAGGCCGGGGGTTCTGAAGGCCTTATCATCCGGGAAGTTGAGCAGCCCAGGCCGGCGCCAGACCAGGTCCTCGTCCGGGTAAAGGCCTCCGCGCTGAATCGCGCCGATCTCTTACAGCGGCAAGGACATTATCCTGCTCCATTCGGTTCTCCCCAGAACATTCCCGGCCTCGAATTTGCCGGAGAAGTTGTAGAGGCTGGGCCGCTGGTGCAGAGCTGGAAACCGGGGCAGCGTGTTTTTGGCATTACCGGCGGCGGAGCACACGCAGAATACATTGCCGTCCACGAACGCACTGTGGCTGAGGTGCCTCATAACCTGAGCTGGACCGAAGCGGCCGCAATTCCTGAGGTCTTCATTACCGCGCAGGACGCGTTGTGGAAGCAGGCAGCGCTGCGGCCCTCTGAAATCGTGCTCATCCATGCCGTGGGCAGCGGCGTAGGCCTTGCCTCCGCTCAACTTGCGCGCGTGCTGGGGGCGCAGGTTTACGGCACATCGCGGACCCAGGACAAAATCGAGCGCGCCCTCGAGTTCGGCCTTACTCAAGGGATTACCGCCAGTTCGGCGGAAGACTTGCCGGAAAAATTACATCACCTCACCCAGGGACGCGGCGCGGACGTTGTGCTCGACCTGCTCGGCGGCCCTTATGTGAATGCCAGCCTCAAGCTGCTGGCCCTTCGAGGACGAATGATTTTCATCGGCACAATGGCGGGATCCAGGACCGAGTTCGACCTTCGCCACGTGCTTAGCAAACGTTTGATGCTGCGAGGCACTGTGCTGCGCGCTCGTCCGCTCGAAGAGAAAATCGCAGCTACGCAAGCCTTCGCCCGGGAGCTTTGCCCTTTGTTTGAACGCGGAGCGCTGCGTCCGGTGATTGACAAGGTCTTCGATATGTCCGACATTCAGGAAGCGCACCAGCGAATGGAATCCAACCAGAGCTTCGGCAAGGTCGTGGTCCGCATCGACAGCGCCGAGCCGGGAGCTTAATTCCGGAGTTTACGAATTTATATGGCGATGCCGGTCGCCTTCCGGGTCATCTCAAATTCGCAGTATTGAGAAAGCGTGGCGCCTTGCGAAATTTCGTGGCTTGCTCAAAGGCATAAGCCAGCTTGATGAGCTTGGGCTCGCTGTAAGCGCGACCGAAAAACGAGATCCCCACCGGCAATCCGAAGATGAAGCCTGCCGGGACATTGATGTTGGGATATCCCGCGACTGCAGGAAACTGCGAGCTGCCGCCCGAGGAATGGTCGCCATCCACCAGATCGGTCAACCACGCCGGCCCGCCGGTTGGCGCGATCAACGCATCGAGTTGATGCTTGTCCATCACGGCGTCGATACCTTCTTCCCGCGATAAACGATGGTTCTTTTCGAGGGCATCCAGATAATTCTTTTCCGTGAGCGGGCCTTTGGCCTCCGCTTTCAAAAACAGGTCCTGACCGAAAAACGGCATCTCGATCGCCTGATTGCGCTGGTTGAATTCGATAATTTCTTTGAGCGAATGGACTGGGGCATTCGGCCCCAATTGCTCCAAATATTTGTTCAGGTCGGCTTTGAGCTCATATAGCAACACTTCCAACTCGGACTCATCGATTTTGCCCAGCGACGGAATCTCTACCGGATCGATGATCTCCGCCCCTTCGCGCTTCATGGCCTCGATGGACGCATTCATCAATTGGTCCACCCCGTCATGAAAGCCGAAGAGCTTGCGTACCACCCCGATCTTCGCGCCTTTCAGCCCCTTGGGATCGAGAAACTGGGTATAGCCGGAAGCTCCTTTGCCCTGACTTTCGGCGGTAGCGCTGTCGCTCGGGTCCACCCCAATCAGCGCGCCCAGCAAAGTTGCGGCGTCAGCAACGCTGCGCGCCATGGGGCCGGCAGTATCCTGGCTGTGCGCGATCGGAATAATTCCCGAGCGGCTCACCAGGCCAAGCGTCGGCTTAATGCCTATAATGCCGTTCGCCGACGATGGACATACGATCGATCCGTCCGTCTCTGTTCCGATTGCTACCGCGCACAAGTTGGCTGAGACCGCCGCGCCCGAGCCCGAGCTTGATCCGCAAGGGTTGCGGTCGAGGGCGTAAGGATTTTTTGTCTGCCCTCCGCGCCCGCTCCAGCCGCTGCTGGAATGTCCGGAGCGTATGTTGGCCCATTCGCTTAGATTGGTCTTGCCCAGGATCACCGCCCCGACCTCGCGCAGCCGTTGCGCCACAAAAGCATCTTTGGGCGCAATGGAGCCTTTCAGCGCCAGGGACCCGGCGGTAGTCATCATCTTGTCCGCGGTATCGATGTTGTCTTTAATCAGGACGGGAATGCCATGCATCGGACCTCGGGGACCCTTGGCCTTGCGTTCGCGGTCGAGCGCATCGGCAATCGCCAGCGCATCCGGATTCAGCTCGATGATCGTATTGAGCGCCGGGCCATGCTTATCGATCGCCTGGATGCGACCGAGATATTTTTCCGTCAGGGAGCGTGCGGTAAAACGCCCCGACTTCATGCCCTCCTGCATCTGGGCGATGGTAATTTCATCCAGCTCAAAAGGAGCTATGGAGCGCGCAGTCCGGACGGTTTCCTTGCCCGTTTGCCCATGGGGCACTGCATTGGCTACTGTGGCTGAAAGGCCCGCCAATACACTGCCGCGCAGAAAACTCCTGCGGGCAAGATCGGGACCACTGCTTTCCATGTTCAGCTTTTTGCTCAAGGCCTGGTCTCCTTTTCGTGGGTGAAGCAAGAGTAGGAATTCGTCAATCGGCGCCCGCAGCCGGTCCGCCGCATTTGGATTGAAGCTGTAATTGATGGATGATTTGCGATGCGATCTGTTGCGGGGGCTGTTCGGCAGCCACGACCAGCCCTTCGCCGTATGGCTCTTCCAGGGCCGCTAATTGACTCGCCAGCATCGATGGTTTCATGTAGTGGCCGCCACGCTGCTCCAAACGTTGCAGAAGTATAGCAGGAGAAACTCTCAAATAAACCAGCCGGCACAGGCTGGCAGTCTGCATGAAGTCGCGATACTCTTTTTTCAATGCGGAGCAGGCAATCAGCAGGTCGCGGGCTTCGCGATTGCGCGCCATCATAAGTTCACGAATCGCGGTTAGCCAGGGCAGACGGTCGGCGTCGCCCAATGGGACGCCTGCCGTCATCTTTGCCAGGTTCGCCGCCGGGTGCAGCGAGTCGCCATCGACGAACTCCCAGCAAAGCTGCTGCGCCAGCAATAGGCCAATGGTGGTTTTGCCCGCGCCTGCCGGGCCCATCAGCATCACCACCACCGGGGACCCCGGTCAGCAACCATTCGCGCCGGGCCGCAGATCCGGGATGAGATCACCGCTTCGCGTCCGCTTGCGGCTTCCATGTATTGAGAAAGGCGATCACATCCTCCTCGGTCATGGCGCGCGCGCTTTCAAACTCGGCGCTGGAGTAAAGCAGGCCGCCATGCTCATTCAAGACCGCCAGCGAAGGAATGCCCTTCTCCAGGGGAATGTGGTATTTCTTGACCAGATCGCCGTTCTTTTCGCCTCGACCGATATCCACGTGCACCACTTTAAAGTTCTCGTTCAGAAGCGGCGCGATTCGCAGCTGATGAAAGCCGCTGTCGAGCGCATGGCAGTCCAGGCACCAGTTGGCGCCGAAGACAAGCAACACTCGCTTGTGCTCCCTGCCCGCGGCAGCCACCGCCTCCTTGACCTCTTGGTTGGCGTTGGCATTGGCGGGATACAAATTCGGATTGGGATGCGCGGCTAGCTTCAGCGGCGTCTTCGCCATCTGGGCATACCCGAAGGTTGCAGTCAGAAGAACGAAAATATTGACAGCTCTGCGGATCGAACGTGTTCTCATACAGGGATTCTAACTGATGAATACGCACTCACGAAGAGGATGGCCTGCCCCTACTTCCGGGCACTACCAATAACAGAGGTTGGCTTCCGGGGGAGGCGGTGGCTATAATCGGGTAGCGCAATGCGAGCGGGAGTAGCTCAATGGTAGAGTAGCGGCTTCCCAAGCCGTTGGTTGCGGGTTCGATCCCCGTCTCCCGCTCCAGTTTTTCCTTGGGCTGGATCAAGTGGTAAATCGCCTTGGAAGTTGTACCCCGTTCTATAATCTAGGTACTTTGAATTGCCTTCGTAAACCGCTTTTGTTTGCCGTTCTTATTTTTGGATTCTTTCAGCGGCCTCTCGCCGCCCAGACGCTACCTGCAAATTCCGCCCCCGAGGCCGTGCAAAACGACGCTGCGCAAAGCCCGGCAGCGGACGCCAACGAAGCGGCAGCCAGCAAATTGCTGCTCGTCGTGCCTTTTGAGAACACCTCCAAGTCTCCCAGCATGGAATGGGTAGGCGAGGCCTTTGCCGAACTCCTGACCACCAGCCTCAACGGAAGTTCCATCTATACCATCGGCCGCGAAGAACGCATCTATGTCTTCGACCATCTCGGCATTCCGGTGAACGCCCATCTCTCGCGGGCAACGCTCTACCGCATGGCCGAGCAGATGGATGTCGATTACGTTATTTTTGGCTCCTACGATTACAGCGGCAATATTTTCATGGCCAAAGCGCAGCTGCTGGATATGAAGAAGCTGCATCTTTCTCCCCTGGCCACTGAGGCCGGAGCGCTGCCGCAACTGCTCGCAATCCAGGACGCGCTGGCCTGGGACATGCTCCAACTCATCGACCCTTCGCTCTCCGGGACGAAGCAGGCCTTTGTCGCCTCGACCGCGCCTATCCGCCTGGATGCACTGGAAAACTATATCCGTGGCGTGATTGCGACCGAGACGCCGGAACGCGTCAAGCGATTCAAAGAGGCGGTCCGAATCTACCCCGATTACACGCTGGCGATCTATCAGTTGGGCAAAACCTACTATGATGCCCGCGAGTATAGCTCTGCGGTGACCTGGCTGGCCAAGGTGCCGAAAGGCGATCCCCATGCGCTGGAGGCCAATTTTTATCTTGGGCTGGCGGCGTATTACATCGGCAACTTTGAGCGCGCCGAGGAGGCCTTCAACTTTGTCTCTACCCGGCTGCCCTTGACCGAGGTCTATAACAATTTGGGAGTGGCCCAGGCCCGGCGCGGTAAGAAGAGCGCCGCCACCTATTTTGAAAAGGCCGTAGATGCCGATCCGAGCGATGCCGATTACCACTTCAACCTTGCCCTAGCGCAGTTACGGAATGGGGATACCGCCAATGCTTTCAAGCAACTGCATGAGGCGGAAAATATGCGCCCCGGCGATAGCGAGATCAAGGCCGCGCTGGAGTCGATTGCGCCGGCGGCGGATTCCACCACCAGGGGGGCCGACCCTCAGGCCGGCGGACGCCTGCCGCTGGAACGCATTAAGCGTAATTACGATGAGGCCTCATTTCGCCAGCTCTCCCTGGCGATTCAGCGGGTGGATGAGACCAATCTGGCCCGATTGGATCCGCACCGGCATGCCGAAAAGCACATAGAACGGGGTCAGGACTACTTAAAGGAAGGGTTTAACGATGCCGCGCAAAAAGAATTCAAGGAAGCCATTACCCTCGATCCCACTATCCCTTCCGCGCATCTCGGCATGGCTACCGCCGAGACCGCGCTGAATAACCTGATCAGCGCCCACTCCGAAGCCGCCGCCGCCGCCAAACTTCAGCCCTCGGCAGAGGCCTACATTGTTCTTGCAAGGATCGAGTTAAAGCAGAATAATCCCAAAGCAGCCAGCCAGGACGTAAATCAGGCGCTGGCCCTGGAGCCAGCCAATACCGAGGCCCGCTCCCTGCAGCAAATGATCTCCGCAAAAGTGGCGGAGCCGGTGGTCAAGACACGGTGAAATTCGCTCTTCCATCCCGTTGGCGGCTTTCTTTATCCGGGCTTTGCTTGCTGCTGCTCTCGCTGTGCGCTCTTCCCTTGCGAGCTGATGTCACCAAAGTTGTGGTGGACGACACCATCAATCCGATTACTGCGGAATATATTGAACGCGCGATTGACTCCGCTACGCTCGACCATTCCGAGGCGGTGCTGGTGGAGCTGCGCACTCCGGGCGGGTTGGTAGACTCCACCCGCGAGATCATCGCCAAGATGCTGATCTCCCGCGTCCCGGTGATTATCTATGTGTCGCCCAGCGGCAGCCGCGCGGCTTCGGCGGGCTTCTACATTCTGGAGGCGGCCGACATCGCCGCTATGGCCCCCGGAACAAATACCGGAGCGGCGCATCCGGTGCTCGCCGGCGCGACCATGGATCCGGTAATGAAAGAGAAGCTTGAAAACGATTCCGCCGCCTTTATGCGTTCCTTTACCGCCAAGCGCGGGCGCAACGTAGAAGTGGCGGAGAGCGCGGTGCGGCAGTCGAAATCCTTTACCGAGCAGGAGGCGCTCCAGCAGAAGCTGATCGACGTTGTAGCACCCTCGGAGAAAGAGCTTTTACAGCAGATTGACGGACGTCAAATTAAGCGCTTCGACGGCAGCACTCTTATCCTGCACACCGCCGGCGCCCACATCGTGAATTACGAGATGTCGCTGAAAGAGCGCATCCTCGGATTCATGATGAACCCCAACATCGCGTTTCTGATCTTCATCATTGGCGCGCTCGCCATTTACGCGGAGTTCAACCATCCCGGCGCGGTCATCCCCGGAGTGATAGGACTGATTTTTGTCGTACTGGCCCTGTTTGCGTTCAATCTCTTGCCGGTGCGTTTTGCGGCGGTCGCGCTCATCCTGGTTGCCTTTACTCTTTTCGGGCTGGAAGCAAAATTCAATGCCCATGGCGCGCTCGGCGCGGGAGGAGTTGCCGTCATGGTACTGGGGGCCCTGCTGCTGGTTGATGGGCCCATCCCGGAGATGCGGATTCACCTGCTTACCGCCTTAAGCGTGAGCATCCCCTTCGGATTGATCACCGTGTTCCTGGTCAGCATCGCGGTCAAGGCCCGCCGCGGCAAAGTCGCGACCGGAATCTCCGCACTGGTCGGCGCGACGGCCATCGCCCAGACCCAGCTTGCGCCGCTGGGCAAGGTCCTGGTGCAGGGCGAACTCTGGGATGCGCGCTGCCCTTCGGGCGCTGAACCGGGGCAGGAGGTGCGGGTCACCTCAGTGGACGGCCTTCAGCTCACGGTTGAGCCCCAGCGCTCCAAAGTCATCTCCGCCTAGAAGAAACACCCGAGAAGGGTACTTGCCCCAAAGTGTTCACTTCGCGTGTGCTTCCTGGCTGCGATTCCGAAACTCTGATGTAGAATCGCTTAGCTCGTAGTAATTTGCCGCCCTGGAGGGGCAAAGCGATGGGGTTCCTGGTTCCAGCCGTAATTATCATCCTGGGCCTGTATATCATCAGCTCGATCAAGATTCTGGCCGAGTATGAGCGCGGAGTCATCTTCCGGCTGGGCCGGTTGATCGATGCGAAAGGGCCGGGAGTGATCCTGGTATTTGCTCCGCTCGACCGGATGGTGCGCATCTCTCTGCGGCAGGAAGCGCTGGAGGTGCCTGCCCAGGACATCATTACCCGCGACAACGTCACATTGAAAGTGAATGCAGTCATTTTTCTGCGCGTCATCGATCCCAACAAAGCGGTGGTCCAGGTTTCCAATTACGTCTACCAGACCTCGCAATTCGCTCAAACCACCCTCCGTTCGGTGCTGGGCGAGGTGGAACTCGATGAACTGCTCTCGCATCGCGACAAGCTGAACTTGAGGATCCAGTCGATTCTCGATCAGCACACCGCGCCGTGGGGGGTAAAAGTTGTGAACGTTGAGGTAAAGCAGGTCGACCTGCCCGAATCCATGCTGCGCGCCATGGCCAAGCAGGCGGAAGCCGAACGCGAGAAGAGGTCCAAGATCATCCATGCCGAAGGCGAATATGCCGCGTCGCAACGCCTGGCGGATGCGGCCCAGGTATTGGCAACGCAGCCCATGACGCTGCAATTGAGGTATTTACAGACATTGACGGAGATCGGCGTCGAAAAGAACACGACCATTGTCTTTCCCCTGCCGATTGAACTGATGTCGAGTCTCAACAAGATTCTTGAAGCGCACGCAAGCGGGAACAAAAGTTAGAACACCTTGCATTTGAGGAACAGCATGACCGAGCAGCAAGCAGAGCAGCAGGACACGGAAATTACACTAGGCATGGGAAAGCTTCTGGCTTTCTTCTTCATCGCCGTCGCTATTTGTGGCGCATTCTTTGGACTGGGTTACTCCGTAGGACGCAGCGCAACCCCGCTGAATCCCATGGCGCAGGGTCCCTTTTCAGGGGTCACTGCGACGACCGGAGGCAGCAAACCCGGAGCGGGGCTGGTAGCCAAACCGCAGACGCCGGATTGCGCAACCCCAGACAGCGGCTGCACCCCACTGGACGCGAATGCCAGCACGACTACAGCAGCCCCAACCACCGCTGCCCAGCAAGCGGCTGGCAATGCTGCTACTTCCGCGCAGCAGCCCCCCGCGAACCAACCGGATACAGCCAGCGCTAACGCCCAGAGTCCCCAGCCTGATGCCACAGGGCAAAACAAAGCTGCTCCGGAATTGGAGGGCGGAAATAACTCCAGCATCATGGTCCAGGTGGCGGCCGTTACCAAGCAGGAAGATGCTGAGGCGCTGGTGAGCGCGCTCCGCAGGAAGAATTATCCGGTCTTCGTCCTCCCCAACTCAGGGGCAGACAAGCTTTTCCACGTCCAGGTCGGGCCCTTTGCCGAGGTGAAGGATGCCGAAGCCATGAGATCCAAGCTGGTCGGCGACGGATACAATGCGTTCCTGAAAAAATAGCCCGTTGAAAACATAAGGCCCGGCCGCAGCCGTGCCTTATTTCACGCAGTGCGAAGTTTTAATAGTTCTGCGCGCGGTATTCAGTATTGTCCTGGCGTCCCCCGCGAATACTCTGTAAGGTAGCGGTATGCTGGGCAATACGCTCCAGCAAACTCTGTACGCCATTGACGATCCGATGCCCGCGATCGAGGTACTCAGGCGCTTCATTCCAGATCTTTTCAAACTTTTCCGGATGCTCTGAAGCCAGAGCTGCCAGGCCAAGACCCGCAGCCGCCATTCCCGCAGGACGCTTCCCGCTCAGCAGGAAATATCCGGCAGCGCCAAACGACACATACATTAAAATCTTCTTCCACTCAGTCTGATTCATGTTTGCTCTCCAATCCGAAGCACGACAGATGAAGCCGAATAATTAGAGGAGAATAAAACCTTAGTTGTTGCCTCTATATTATTCAGACTCCGTGAAGCACAAAGAACAGCCATTCTCTTCCGGCAGATTTCCCGTTCTTTGTGCCTTTACAGCTGACCCCTCATGCGATTACATACTTTCCGGCCTCAATGACCTTTTGGGCAATCTGTTGGCGTAGCGCAATGGTGTTGACCGGATCATACTTCAAAAGGCGCCGCAGGACGCCGGTCTGGATGCGAAGATTATCGCCTTCAGCCGCGGCCGCAATCACCTTTCGCGAGTTGGCTTCGACCTTGTCCATGGCAGACGCGATGTAAACACCCGCCATTGCAATCGCCAATCCCGAAGCGGACTCGCCATTGGCCGCAACCAGCTTCTCGGCGCGAAGCAGCGCCGACTCCATGGCGTAGGTTTCAATGATGATGTTGGCCATCGCCGCCATCACCTCCTGCTCATCCGCAAGTTTGACCATGTATCGCTGTGAGGCCACCCCGGCGACAAAGAGCGCAACCTTCTTGGCGTTGCTTACCATCTTGCGCTCCGTCGCAAGCGGCCCTTCCAGCTCTTCGCCCATAGTTGGCCCGGAGAGCACCTCATCCATAAGCTGCTTGATTGCAGGCATAAGGGCGAGCTGTCCGCCCATCGCGCGCTTCATCAGCCAGCCGGTGATGATCATGCGGTTGATCTCGTTGGTGCCTTCAAAGATGCGGTTCACGCGCGAGTCGCGATAGGCGCGTTCCGCCGGATACTCTTCGACGAAGCCGTATCCGCCATAGACCTGGACCGCGTCATCCACCACCTGGTCGAGCATCTCCGATCCCCAGACCTTCAGGATCGAGCACTCGACCGCATATTCCTCAATCGCCTTACGGATCTCCCGCGAGGCGTCCGGGCTGTGCTTATCGATGTTGGCCATGGCGGCATCGATCATTCCCACAGTACGGTAGGAAAGGGCCTCCCCGGCAAAGATGCCGACCGCCATGTTGGCGATCATTTCGCGGACCAGGCCGAAATCGGAGATGTTCTTGCCGAAGGCCTTGCGCTGCTTTGCATAGGAGATAGCGTTGGCCAGCGAAGTGCGCGCTCCACCCACGCATCCTGCGCCCAGCTTGAAGCGCCCGATGTTCAGGATGTTGAATGCGATCACGTGGCCCTTGCCGATCTCTCCCAGCAGGTTCTCCACCGGCACCTTGCAATCATTCAGGATGAGCGGACAGGTGGACGAGCCCCGAATGCCGAGCTTCTTCTCTTCCGCTCCTACAGAAAATCCGGGAAAGGTGCGCTCGACGATGAAGGCACTGAACTGCTCGCCGTTCACCTTCGCAAAGACGATGAAAAGATCGGCGAAAGAGGCATTGGTGATCCACATTTTCTCGCCGTTCAGCAGGTAGTGCTTGCCGTCTGGCGAGAGCACGGCGCGAGTGCGGGCATTCATCGCGTCGGAGCCGGAGGAGGATTCCGACAGCGCATACGCGCCCACCCACTCGCCGGAAGCCAGCTTAGGCAGATATTTTTTCTTCTGCTCTTCTGTCCCAAAATAGACGATGGGAAGCGTGCCGATGCCGACGTGCGCGCCAAAGGTCACGCTGAAACTTCCCGATTTAGCCACGTAGTCGGCAATGATCGCGGAGGAGACTTTGTCCATCTCCATGCCGCCATACTGTTCGGGGATGTCTACCGAGGTAAGCCCCAGTTCGCTCGCCTTCTTCAGCAGCTCGCGGGTTATCGCCCAATCCTTGTGCTCGATTTTTTCCAGGTTGGGGACGATCTCTTTCTTGGCAAACTCCTCGGTAGTCTGGGCGATCTGGCGATGTTCCTCAGTAAAATCTTCCGGAGTAAAAATCTCCTCCGGACGGCGGTCTTCAATCAGAAAGCTGCCGCCTGCAATCTTTTGTTTTGGTAATGCTGCTGTTGCCATAAGCTGCTCCCCTTTGTAATTCACGTACCTATTAATGACTAGCCTCACCCAAAATCGCCGGCGGCCAAATCAGGCGATGTTTTCAAAAATCCCCGCCGCCCCCATGCCTCCGCCGACACACATGGTAACGATCCCGTATCTTCCCTTGCGGCGCTTCAGCTCGCGCAGGATGCTCGCGGTCAGCTTTGCTCCAGTGCAGCCCAGCGGATGTCCCAGCGCGATCGCCCCACCGTTAGGATTGATGCGCGCAGGGTCCAGCTCTGCTGCTTTTATCACGCTCAGCGATTGGGCGGCAAAGGCCTCGTTCAACTCGATCACATCGATGTCGGATATCTTCAGTCCTGCCATTTTCAAGGCTTTAGGAATGGCATACACCGGGCCGATCCCCATCTCCTCCGGCTTATATCCGGCGGTAGCAAAGGCGATAAAGCGGCCCAGCGGCTTGATTCCAAGCGCCTTGGCGCGCTCCGCCGACATCACGACCGCGGCCGCGGCCCCATCCGACATCTGCGAAGAATTGCCCGCGGTCACCGTTCCCTGGGCGTGGAAGGCGGCTTTCAACCCGGCCAGAGCTTGCGGCGAGGTGTCCGCGCGCGGCCCTTCGTCAATCTTGAACTGTATCTCCATCCGCTTGGGCTTGCTGCCGTTCGGAGTGGTAAAGCTTACCGGGACCGGCACAATCTCCTCTTCAAACTTTCCCTGGGCAATGGCTTGGATGGCCTTCTGGTGGCTCTGGTAGGAAAATTCGTCGGCCTCTTCCCGGCCGATGCCATACTGCTTTGCCAGGCGCTCGGCGGTAAGTCCCATGGAAAGATAAGCGTCGGGATAGTTGCTGACCAGCCACGGATTGGCGCTGACCTTGTTCCCGCCCATCGGAATCATGGTCATGGACTCGACGCCCCCCGCCAGGATTACCTCCGCTCCGCCCACCGCAATGCGGTCTGCCGCCTGCGCTATGGCCTGCAAGCCAGAAGCGCAGAAGCGATTGATAGTCAGCGCGGAGCATTCAACCGGCAGCCCGGCCCGCAAGGAAGCGATGCGCGCCACGTTCATCCCCTGCTCGGCTTCGGGCATGGCACAGCCCAAAATCACGTCCTCGATCTCCCGCTTATCCAGCTGGGGAAGACGTTCGAGCGCGCCGGTTATGGCGACTGCGGCCAGATCGTCAGGACGGGTGGCGCGCAATGTCCCTTTATAAGCTTTGCCTACTGGCGTGCGTACAGCGGATGCAATCACTACTTCTCGCATAAAGACTCCTATAAACGACGAATGCCTATGTGCAGCAGAATGGCATCTTCGACGGCTCTCACATCGGAAGCGGAAAGAGAACCTATGCGGCTGCGCAGACGCTGCTTCGATGCGGTTATGATCTGGTCAGCCATCGCTTTCGACTGCTTTCCTTCCAAGGTTATGAGGGCCTCACCGGGATATATCTTTGTAGTTTGGCTGGTCAGTGGAACCACAACAACCCGATTAAGAGCGATATTTGCGGCGTTGTTGCTGAGGACAATTGCTGGACGCGTCTTGCGAATTTCGCCGCCCAACGATGGGTCGAATGAAACCCACCAAACGTCACCTCTCTTGATTGGCTGCATCCGATATAAACCCTTCGCTCCATTCCTGAGCTTCGGCTTCACGCTGTGAATCGTTGGCCATCTCACGATACCCAGCCAGGATCTCGCGATGGCCTGAACTCAATTCTTCCGCCCGCTCACGAATGATGTGTCCGATATCCCCCGGAACCACAAACCAAGTTGGCCTCCCGTGCGATTGAGGATTGCCAATCTCCTTGCCTTCACCATTCCATCGAATTGCCACCTCTTCTTTGCCATTCCAATCCAACAACGCTACTGACCAACCTCCCGGACCGGTGTCATGAATTACATGCACCGATCTCACTTTGTTCTTTGGCGTAATTACGCTCTTCGGATTTACATAAACCATACGCACCCCCGCATATGATTTTTCCAAATTTACTTAGCTGTGTCAATAGCTATAAATTTAGCTATTGTTGTAGCTACTCAATTCCTCAATGTCTTTCCCGTCTTCAACGTAAACTGAATACGCTCCTGCGTCTTCTTCTCTCCGCAGAGGGATTTGAAGGCCTCCCGCTCCAGGTCAAGCAGATACTGTTCGCTGACCGGAGTACCTGGTGTTACGGCGCCGCCGCAGAGCACCTCGGCGACCTTGGTCCCGATCTTTACTTCATGATCTGAAATAAACTCGCCCTGGCGCATGAGATGGATCCCCAGCTTAAGGGTGGCAAGAATGCTCTCTCCCGGAGCGGGAATATCGGTGCGTGGGAGCGGAGCGCTATAACCGGAGCGTGCCAGTTCCAGAGCCGCTTGCTTGGCGTCGGTGAGAAGGCGCTCACGATTCATGATGATGTGGTCCGCTTCAGAGAGAAATCCGAGGCCCCGGGCTTCATAAGCCGAAGTCGAAACCTTACCCATAGCAATGGTTTCGAAGTTCTTTTTCATGGCTTCCATCAGCTCCACCGATTCGCCGCGTCCATCCGGACGGATCGAACTTGCGGCATCGACGGCGCGCAGCACCATCTCTTTGCAACCGCCGCCTCCGGGCAGCAGTCCGACGCCCACCTCGACCAGCCCCATATAAAGCTCGGCATGGGGTATACGCAGCGCGGAATGCAGGCAAACCTCGGTCCCTCCGCCCAGGCACATGCCGAAAGGGGCGGCAACCACCGGTTTGGGACAGAATTTGATGGCCTGCGTCATGTTCTGGAAGGCGCGGACGGCGAGATCGACCTCGTCCCACTCGCCCTCCTGGATGGCCATAAGCAGCAGCATGATATTGGCGCCCACAGAAAAGTTCGACGCATCGTTGGAGATCACAAAAGCGTCGAACTGCGAGAGCGCCGGGCTGCCCGGCTTCAGGGCTTGAGTGACAAATTGGACGATGTCGGAGCCGAGCGAGTTCATCTTGGAATGAAACTCGATGCAGCCAACGCCCTCTCCTAAGTCCACCAGCGATGCCCCGCTGTTCTTCTTGACGATGCCGTGGGATTTTTTGACCGTCTCTACCGACGAGATCCCCTCCGCAACCTCCACCGGCCTGTATTTGCCGGATGCAAGATCGAAGTACGCGCGTCCTGAAGGGCTGGCGGGATCGTCCTGATACCAGCTCTTGTTTCCGCTGGCCAGCAGTTTTTCGACATTGGCCGCCACCGGCTTGCCTTCTTTCTTCATCCGCTCCACCGTCGCCTCGACTCCAGCGGCGTCCCATAGCTCGAAGGGGCCAAGCTCCCAATTGAAGCCCAGCCGCATGGCGCGATCGATCTCCACTACGCGATCTGCAATTTCAGGGATGCGGTTTGCCGCATAGGTCCAAAGCTCGGAAAGCGTCGTCCAATAGAACTGCGCGGCCTTGTCGCGCGGGTCTCCATTGAGCAACATGCGAAGCCGCTCGGGGGTGGAGTCCACGTTCTTCGCCATCTCCAGCGCCTGGAATTTTGCCTTCTGGCGAGGACGATATTCGAGCGTCTTCCAATCCAGCCCGAAACGCTCTTCCCCTTCGGCTGTCTTGCTCTTCTTGTAAAAACCCTGTCTGGTTTTATCGCCCAGCCATTTGCGCTCCAGCATCTGGCGGAAAAAATCGGGCAGGCGCAGTTCGGAGCGTTCGTCATGCACGTTCTTTGTCATGTTGCCGACCACATGCCCCAGAATATCGAGGCCCACCAGGTCGATGGTGCGGAAGGTCGCCGACTTTGGCCAGCCCACAGCGCTGCCGGTGAGCGCGTCGATCTCCTCGATGCTCAGGCCCATCTCCTGCATCACGCGCATGACGTTCAGGACGGAAAACGTGCCAATGCGATTGGCGATGAAATTCGGAGTGTCTTTGGCGACCACGATGCCTTTGCCCAATCGCACATCGCAGAAATGAGAGATGGCTGCGATGGCGGACGGATCGCTCTCCGGGGTGGCAATGATCTCAAGCAGGCGCATGTACCGGGGCGGATTGAAAAAATGCGTCCCGAACCAGTGTTTGCGAATATCTTCACTGAAGCCTTCAGCAATGCTGGCGACCGGAAGCCCGCTGGTGTTGGTGGTGACGATGGAGCTGGGCTTGCGCACTGCTTCCACCTTCTTTAGCAGCGATCTTTTTATCTCCAGGTCCTCTGCGACCGCCTCGATGATCCAATCCGCATCGGCGAGCAGCTTTAGATCGTCGTCAAAGTTGCCTGTTTTTATATAGCGGGCCAGCCCCGGCTCAAAGAATGCAGCCGGTTTCGCCTTTCGTAAACCGTCCAGGCCGGCATTCACGATCTTATTGCGCGCGCTCTGCACCCCGGCATCGCCGGGCTTGGCTGCCGGCGCGTCCGCCGGGACAATGTCCAACAGGACGCAGGAGACGCCGGCGTTGACGAAATGCGCGGCGATACGGGCCCCCATCGTCCCGGCGCCAAGAACTGCAACTTTATTGATTGAGATATTCATAGAAGGGCGTTTGTATGGCAGCTCCATCTTAGCGGAAGAAAAATCGATGGTGGCGACGGTAGTAAATTTTGTTATCGGCGCGGAGGTGGAGGATGGCGTTTCCAACGTTTTCATGCTGATCTATCCTCGCAAAGGATAATGAATGAGCATTCATTCAGTCAACAGCTTGTAATTGGATGCTCCCCACCTCTTCTGAGATGCTGGCCAGAGACAAACCAAGCACCTCGAAGCTTAACAAAAAGAAAATAAAGCTCTTATCGCACCACCAGGACCTCACGTAAATTGTCTCGCGAGAGGAAAAACTTAAGTGAGGTGTAGTCCCGGAAGAGGTTCTCAACATGCCGGTTATTGAACACCCGTTGCACTTTGAAATGGGGGCCGGGCTGGAGGCGCAGGGTTTCCGGATTGCTGATGTGATAACGGTAGTACGGCGCGTGCGGACCGGCATCACGGGTATGGAAGAAGGCGAGCAATATCCCGCCGGGATTCATAATGAAATGAAGCCTCTCAATGGTCGGCTTGACCAGCTCCTCCGCCAGGTAGTCCGCAATGTCCCAGCAGAGCACGACATCGAATTTCACTCCTGAATAGACCAGGTTTTCCTGCAAAAAGATCTCAGGATCGATGCGCTCCAGCCCATCTTCAGTTTTTTGCCGAAAACTCGGGTTCACCGAGGCCGAGACTACGTCCTCGTTGTAAAGACGGTGTCCGAGATTCGTGAAGTAGCCGATGTTTGTGGGTGAGGTAGACCCAAGATCCAGTACGGACAGTCCTTCCCTGTTTTGCAGGCCGCGCACCAACTCCGCCAGTCCGCTGGAGCGCCGGGTGGCAGCGCCGGGGACTTCCGCGGGCTTGCTCGGTTGCGGGGCCGAGCCGCCTCGAAAAAAACGAAGAAAAGATTGCGTAACTGAACCCATTCTGAAGCGCTTACTGAGTTATGCCGTCTCCGATTGTGGCCCTGGTGTTGCTGCAGCCGTTCGCAAAGCGGGAACCGAAGGAGAGAAAGTCGCAGCAGTGTCTGGCTTCCTGCTTTCACTTTTTTCCGGCTGAGACATTGGAACCATCTCAACCTTTCCCTGGAGGAGCGCCCCATCTTCGATAATAAGGCGTTGCGCTTTGATATTGCCCGCCACCACCGCAGATCTTCTCAGCTCAACCTTAAAATCGGCGGAGATGTCTCCCTCGACCTTGCCTTGGACAATCACCACCTTGGCATAGATCCTGGAGCGCACACGGCCATGAGCGCCGATGGTCAGCACCGAGTCACCCAGATCGATTGGGCCTTCAACCTCGCCATCAAAATATAAATCTTCGCTGCCCGATAGCTCGCCTTTGATGGAGACCGAACTGCCGATATGAGCAATTGCGCCTGCAGAAGAGATCGAGGGTTTGTTAGGACCAGTCGACATGACTCCACCTCCAAGTGGAAATAGCTTTGTGACAAAACACGAACGAATGCCGACACCACTCATCGCCCTTGCAGGCTGCAAGGTCTTCGATGAGAACAGCTTACGGAACTATACAAAACCACGGCAAAAGCCGCAAATGGCTACGAGCAAATTCTTGTCGCGCAGCCGCAAATTGATGGGGGACCAAGATAGGAATTTAAGGAATCGACTTTCCTATCTAAGGAACTTTGATGCTCATAATATGCATCAAGGCGCATGGCATTCAGACCGTGCCAGCTTAAAGACTTAATATAATTTTGTAAATTCAACAGGTAAATCGAAAAAGATATCGCTCTCGTGGGGAAAAGCAGGAGTTTGGCCTACCTATTGCAGGTAGTCTCCTGTCGGTTCATTCGGAATAGCCGTGCTATGGTGGGACCGAAACCAGGGGAACAGCGGTTCTGCTATCATCGCGGCTTGTGCCAATGGGACTGCCTTTTCCGATTGAACCGACACTAATTTCCACATCCCCGCCCTTTGTTGCTGGTTTCTCGTCTAGTAAAATGTTTTATTTCATGGGATTACATGAGATGCAACAGCTTGAACCACGGAAACGTCTAATTATCAGGTACCCCGGTATGATCGCAAGGCATTTCCGTCAACACTTTTTCCGCGCAGTATTGCTGGCCGCGTTGGTTGTTACTGGTCAGGCTTCTTTAAAGCTTTGGGCCGCAAGCGTCCCCACGGATCTCTCCGGACCGGCCGCCAAGCAGTTTGTACGGCAAATCATCAATCATGAGCTTGCCGCAGACCACGGGGACCACTCCCACTTCGCCTATCATCTCCGTAAGGAGACGCCGAAGGGAACGACCGTAAAGCAGGTGATCGAGACCAGCGAAGGGGGCGTCTCTCGACTTATCGCTATTAACGATCAGCCGCTGAACCAGGAGCAGCGCGCCAAGGACGAAGAGCGCCTGCAAAAATTGCTCCAGAACCCGGACGAGCAGAAGAAGAAACAGCGCGAAGAAGAGGAAGACGGCAAAAAGGCGGAAGAGATGCTGCGGGTACTTCCCGATGCCTTCCTGTATCAAGAGACCGGACAAAACGGCGATCTGGTCATCTTTAAGTTCCAACCCGATCCTCATTTCGATCCGCCGAGCCGGGAAAGCAGCGTTTATAGAGGCATGCAAGGCACGCTGATCCTTGACGCGCGGCAGCAGCGCCTGGTGAAGATCGACGCCCACATGTTCGAGGACGTCACCTTCGGTTGGGGGATTCTTGGCCGTCTGGACAAAGGCGGCAGCTTCTATGTCGAGCAGAAGCAGATCGAAGGCACGCGCTGGGACATCACTACCATGAAGGTGAACATGACCGGCAAGGCGCTTTTCTTCAAGACCATCAACATGCAGGAAAAAGAGGTCCTCTCGGACTTCCACCGCATCCCCGACAATCTGAGCCTGAAACAGGCCGTGGATATGCTGGAAAAAGAACCGCCGGTAGTGGCGAGCAGCGCTAGGCCCGCAAAGTAGCCTGGCGGACGGTCAATTTTTCGATCAGATCTTCTCTGACGCGGTACCCCATTCCAACTTCGTCTTTGATCCGGATCGTCCCCTGCTTCGAGACCTCGACCGCGGGCTCGATGATGTCCTCTTTCCAGTAGCGTTTGGAGGCGGAGACGTCTCCGGGAAGAATGAAATTCGGCAGCGTCGAGAGCGCAATATTATGCACACGGCCAATGCCGGTCTCCAGCATTCCACCGCACCACACCGGGATGTTGTTCCTGCGGCAGAGATCATGCACCTGGATCGCATGGCTGAAGCCGCCTACCCGTCCGACTTTGACGTTGACGATTCCGCAGGCCCCCAGCCCGATGGCTGCCTGGGCATCGCGCGCATTGCGGATCGCCTCATCGAGGCAGATGCGCGTCTTGATCCTTTTCTGTAGCTGCGCGTGGAAGTAAAAGTCATCATGCCAGAGCGGCTGCTCAATCATCAGCAAATTAAAGCGGTCAAACTGCTCCAGCAGCGGAAAATCGTCCAGCGTATAAGCCGAGTTGGCATCGCAGCTCAACAGGATGTTGGGCCAGCGCTGGCGAATGGACTCGAAGATATTGAGGTCCCATCCCGGCTTGCATTTCACTTTAATGCGCTGATAGCCGGCATCCAGCTCGGTCGCGATCTTCTCCAGCAACTGGCCCACGCTGTCCTGGATGCCAATCGAGACGCCGCACGGAATCACCCGCTGCTCTCCTCCCAGCAACTTCCATAATGGAAGCTGCTTGGCCTGGGCCTCCGCGTCCCAGGTGGCGTTTTCCAGCGCCGCTTTGGCCATGCGATGGCCACGCACCCGGGCAAAGAGGGCTTCGCATTGGCGTCCTCCATCGAGGCGCTTCCCTGCCATCGCGGGAAAGAGCTCCTGCTCGATGGCATACCACGCAGTGTCGATCGACTCTTCGCTGTAATAGGGATGCTCGCCGGCGACGCACTCCCCCCAGGCTGCCACGCCGTCGAATTGCGCTTTGACCAGCAGGATGCGGCGCTCGGTGGTGCGTCCAAAGCTGGTCTCGAAAAAGTGGACCAGCGGCATGCGGATCTCGCGCATGGTGAGCGATTCAAGTTTCATTGATCTCTTTTCTGCGCCTGGAATGAAAATCCTTCGCCGGGCCTGGCTAAAAGAAATGAGCCGTTGCCCTGCTCATCGCGTTCATAGCCCAGCACGGCGAGTCCTTGCGCAAAGGCGCCCAGAAACCGCTCCCGGTTCGCGCTCTGTACCTGGACGGCCTGTGGACGCTTCTTCTCGTCGGCCTTCCAGGCGTAAATCTGCGCGGGCACGGAGATCGTCTGTTCGACTTTGAAGGGCGGCCGCCCTTCGCCCGCGAGAACGCCGCGCACCCGGCCGGATTCCAGCCACCACTCCGCGATCAGGCGATCGGTGGGCAATCCGCCCTGCAAGGGAGATGAGGAGTTTCCATATTGATTCACGCTGTAGCGCCGCGCGATCGCGCCCAGCCGCTCGATGTTGAGGTAAGCATTCTTGATCTCCAGCGGATCGAAGGTCCACTCCATCAGGCTGAATCCGCGCCGGATAGCGTCCTCACGCTGCGCCAGCTTCATCTGCCGTCCCAGGCCGCGATTGCGATACGACTCCCGCACCGCCAGCATGTGGGAGTGCAGATAAGAGTGTCCATTGCGCTCGCCGGGAATGGAGAGCGCAAAGCCGACCAGCGTGTCTCCATCGAAGCTGCCGATGATTTGGCCGCCAATCTTGCTGGCAACGACGAACATGCGCGCCGGGATCAGCTCGGCGTCGCTGTATTTCCAGACCTCTTTTTGCAAGGCGACGCAGGCCTTAAATTCCTCGACCCGCGTGCATGGCCGAATCACGATCTCCGATTGTGCCGCCGGGGACTGGGCGCTCATTCGTTTGCCGTCCCAATTTTGGATCGTTGCCACAGCTCTTCCATCTGCTCCAGGGTCATATCCTCCAATTTTTTGCCGTTGTTATACGCGGCTGCTTCCATGCTCTCGAAACGCCGGCGGAATTTTTTGTTGGTGCGCCGCAGCGCAGCTTCAGGATCGACATTCAAATATCGCGCGATATTCACCACGGTAAAAAACAGGTCACCGACCTCGTCCTCGATGCGCGACTGTGCCTCTTCCGGGACCTTCTCTCCTTGCGCGCCTGCCATGGCCCGGCCGGGTGCGGGCGGTGCGGGCAGATGTCCCAGGTTGTCTTTGAGCTCGTGGACCTCTTCCTGCAATTTATCGAAGAGATCTTCCACGTGCGGCCAATCAAAGCCGGTGGCCGCCGCCTTCCTGCTGATCTTGGTCGCCTCCAGCAGCGCCGGCATTGCACGGGATATGCCCTTGAGCAGGGATTCGCGCGCGCCGTCCGGCTCCGCCTTGCCTTCGAGCGCGGCCTTCCTGCTCTTCTCTTCTTTCTTCAGCGCCTCCCAATTTTTGACGACCTCATGCGCCGTCCTGGCTTCGACATCGCCAAAGACGTGGGGATGCCGGTCGACCAGCTTGGTCGAGAGCCGGTCAAGCACATCGTCGATGCTGAAGTATCCGGCCTCGCGCGCCATCTCCGCGTAAAACAGGACCTGCAACAGCAGGTCGCCCAACTCTCCTCCCAGCTCGGCCCAGTCGCGCTCCTCGATTGCCTCGAAGACCTCGTATGTCTCCTCCAGGGTGTAGGGCTTGATGCTGTCGAAGGTCTGCTCGTGGTCCCACGGGCAGCCGCCCGGCGCGCGCAATCGCGCCATGATGCCTGCCGCCCGCTCGAATTTCGCGCCCGTGCTCTCGTTCTTCGCCATGAAACTTAATATACCAACTAACAGGATGGTCAAAGCTGGAATGGTATGATGTCCCGTGTAAGATGCTGCACATTCAAAAACAATGCAGTCCCTGAGGGAGAGCTATGCGGAGATGGCTTGTATTGGCAGGCGTACTGATTCTGGTGATCGCCCCGCTGTACTCTTTCCGGATCGACCCGCGATGCAGCGTGTTGCTCACGCTTTCCCGAAACGATGTCTCCGTCCCTCTGCCGGAGAATTGCGTCGAGACTGCCGAGGCGCCAGCGGACAAGATGGTCCAGTATCTGGAAGGCCAGCGCAGGCGGCGCCAGTTTATTTTCAAGTCATGGATCGTGTGCAAGGGCTCCGTGCAAGTGCCCGTACAGCGATTCAGCTTCGAGAACGATCCCCATTGGCTGCCGAGCTACAATTGCTGCGCCTACCAGTTCCGGCGCACCGTAATCATTCTCCCAGAGGACATGGAGCTTAAAAAGGGTTCTCCCGTGGCTGGTGAGGTGACGATCATGCCGTGGCGTCGATACATGCAGATCATCGCCGGAGAGTGCCAGGGTAAATTTTCGGTGTGGAGATAGCGCTTCGAATGAGCTGCCTTTCCCCGAAATTTTAATTTGTTTTACACAAGTAAAGGTTCTATTTTGAAGAACCATTGCGAGCCCAAATAAATGCGCCCTGCTCTTCTCAAACTCTTAGGCTATTTTATTTTATGCGTCACCACCGCCAGTTTTGCTCAAGAGCAGCTTTTAAAAGATAAGTTCCTCGGCAAGATGTTTGTCATACGCCACTTCTATCAGGACTCCTCCCTTCACTATGACAACTCTGGACATCTCAGGGACACTGGGAAAATGGGGAGCTGGACCACAGCGCAGTTTTTGGTAGA
>CAZONJ010000019.1:0-42867 GCA_964581225.1 uncultured Terriglobales bacterium
TAAAGCCCAATAAACAGGAAACATTGCGGCACGAATAAATTCGTGCCCTGACACGTGATCTTTTTGCCCTCATTTTTTTAACCAATGTTACTCATACCGATTATGAATGCACACATTACGGCACGAATTTATTCGTGCCGCAAAATACAGAAGACGCGAGGGCTTCAACCCCTGTTATGCCAAAACCATCATGCGTCTCTGGCTCTCTCATTTACGTTGGCCCTGCAAGACAAGTAAAATCGTTTGTTACCCATGAAGCTTCAAGATATCCAATCCGCTCTGCGCGAGCGCAGGTTCGATGCCTGGCTCTTTTACGACCACCATCATCGCGATCCCATCGCTTATAAAGTCCTCGATCTGCCGGAGCACCTGATGGTCACGCGGCGCTGGTTCTATGTGGTCCCGGCGGAGGGTGAGCCCTGCAAGCTGGTGCATCGCATCGAAGCCGGACACCTCGATTCCCTGCCCGGAGGCAAGCGCCTCTACTCGGCATGGCAGGAGCTTCAAGGCAGCCTGCAGACCATGCTGGCCCCCTACCGCAACATCGCCATGCAATATTCCCCCAACAACCAGATTCCCTACATCGGGCTGGTGGACGCGGGCACGGTGGAACTGGTGCGCAGCTTCGGCAAAAACATTCTCAGCGCCGCCGACCTGGTAAGCCGCTTCGAGGCGGTGCTTACCGAAGAGCAGATTGCCAGCCACTATGCCGCCCGCGACGCGGTAGACCAGGTCACCGCCGCCGCCTTTCAGGAGATTGGCCGCCGGGTGCGCGATGGCGGGACAAACGAATTCGAGATCATGCAATGGATCAAGCAGGCGCTCGAGCGGGAGGAGTTGGACACCGGCGGCGAATTTCCCATCGTCGGCGTAAACGCCAACAGCGGCAACCCGCACTATGAGCCCTCTGCGGAAGGCTCGTCGCCGATCCGCGAAGGTGATTTTGTCCTGCTCGATATCTGGGGAAAGAAGAAATCCTCGCAAGCCTGCTTCTACGATATTACCTGGACAGGTTTTGTGGGGCGCTCGCCCTCGGAGCGGCACGTCGAGATTTTCAACATCGTCCGCGACGCCCGCCAGGTAGGCGTGCAGACGGTGCAGGCGGCCTTCGCTGCGGGGGAAAAAATCTGCGGCTGGCAGGTGGACAAGGCGGTGCGCGACTTCATCAGCAACAAGGGCTTTGGCGAATACTTCGTGCATCGCACCGGCCACAATATCAGCGCTTCATTGCATGGAAACGGCGCAAACCTTGATAATCTAGAGACCAAGGACGAGCGCGAAATCCTGCCCAACACCTGCTTCTCGGTTGAGCCGGGCATCTACCTTCCGGAATTCGGGGTGCGCAGCGAGATCAACATGCTCACCGGAAAAAACAAGGCTGAGGTCACAGGACGCGAACAGACGGAACTTGTCCTGATTTAAATCGTAGATAGGAACAGATGGCAGAAACCATTGTTAAACCGCAAAGAGTCACCGATGCCGCTCCGCCGCTCAGCGTGATGGCCATCCTGGCCCCGGCGCTGGGCTGGCTGATTCCCGGCGCGGGACATTTGATCCAACGGCGCTGGGTCCGCGGGCTGCTGCTGATGGCCTCGGTAGCGATCATGTTTGTCCTGGGCGTGCTCATGGACGGCAAAGTGTACTCCTACAATACCGGCGACCTGCTGGACATACTGGGCTTCGTGGGCGACCTGGGCGGGGGCGCGCTTTACATCGTCACCCTGGCAATGGACTGGGGTAAAGGGGCGATCCAGCTGGCCTCCGCCGATTACGGCACCAAGTACATCATCGTCGCCGGACTGTTGAACATTATCAGCGCGGTGGACGCATACGATATCGCCATCGGAAAGAAGCAATAAATGGTCTTCGCCCTGCTCACCATCACGCTCTCCCACTTCAGCGCGGCCTCGATTTTTGCCCTGCTCGCCTCCACCGTCTTCGGCATCACCCAGCGGAACACCCAGCGGGAGATGGTGCGCTACGGGCTTTATTGCTTCGTCATGTTCCTGGCGGGGACCCTCCTGGCGGGATGGATCATGTGGCTGATCAAGCACTGAACCGCCGGCGCCATGCCGGCTTCGTGAGCTCCTGAGTTACCATACATTCTCATGGCCAACATCTTTGTAAGGAAGCTCACTGCCCGCGACGCCAGCCTGCAAAACTTCCGCTACTACGACATCCTGGTGCATATCTTCGTGGTGGTGCTGCTGATCTCGAACCTGGTTGGGCCAAAGATCTGCGCCATCGGCCCCTTTCGCGTCAGCGGCGCGCAGCTCCTCTTCCCCATCACCTACATCTTTGGCGACGTCTTTACCGAGGTCTACGGATATGCGGGTTCGCGGCGGGCCATCTGGATTGGCTTCTTTGCCTCCATCCTGCTGGCGCTGATGGGGCTGTTCACCGTCTGGGTGCCACCCGCGCCGGAGTGGCCCCACCAGGCCGCCTTTGCCACGGTATTTAACTTTGTTCCGCGCATGGTCGCCGCCAGCCTGATCGCCTTCTGGGGCGGCGAGTTCACCAACTCCTACGTGATGGCCCGGATGAAATTATGGACCGAAGGCCGCTACCTGTGGACCCGCACTGTAGGCTCGACCGTCGCTGGCCAGGCCGTGGACACGACCCTGGTGATGCTCCTCGCCTTTGGCGGCTCCACGCCCCTGCGGGTGATCGCCAACCTGATCGTCTCCGGTTATCTCTTTAAGGTGGTCTACGAGGTGATTGCCACGCCGCTCACTTATCTGATCGTGAACTGGCTCAAGCGGACGGAAGGGGTCGACGTTTACGATCGCGGCACAGATTTCAACCCGTTCAAGACTGCTGTCTCACCGGAACGGTCGGCGGCGATGAAGGCGAATTAGGACAAGAATACGCCAAGGCCCTGGTATCAAGACACTGACATACAGGAGAAGAGAGGATATATAGAAGATCACGTGTCAGGGCATGACTTTCAGTCATGCCGAAAGAATCAAATGGAATTGCTACCGCTCTGCCAAAGGCCGGAGCGCAGCAACGCGGAGCGACACACGAAATGGCAATCCGTCAATCGCTTTACATATGCGCGCCGTGGCCCGGTTAGTGACTCAACTTCGGCTGAGAGCTGCCAGCTTTCTCACCCTTCCCATACAAACGCATCAAAAACCCGTTGCGTGGTAAATCCCAGATGGAGATACAGGCCCACGGCGCGGGAGTTGGCTTCGGTAACGGTGAGGCTCAGTTCGGAAAAGCTGCGGCGCTCCAGCGACTGGGCGCATTTCTCGATCATCGCCTGGGCGATGCCGCGTTTGCGGTATTCCGGCAGCACGCAGATCTGGGTGACGTGGGCCACGTCGTCGCGCACTTTAGAAGAGAGCAGCAGGCCGATCATGGTATTGCTGGCGGCGTGCACCACGGTAAATGACGAAGCGGGATCGAAGGCGCCGCAGCCGGGAAAGCGCACGATATTATTCAAAAAGCGCAGCGATCCGGGCATGCTGCGATACTGGTCGTTGATCGACGAGTCCACATGGCCCTGGTAGGCGGCGGTGATGATGTGCGCCGCCGGCTGAAAGTCCTGCTCCTGCCAGGGGCGAAGCACAAACTGTGGAGGAAGAACAGGCTGCGATTTGTCCCGCAAACCTCCCAGCGGCAGCGTCATGAATAACCTGGGAAACTGCCGGAAGCGGGCGCGCAGAAAAGGCGTGGAGATCTCGCCGGCATCGTGCAGAAGAAGCTGGGCCTCGATCCGTCGCAGTCCGGGCGATTGCATCAGGGTCTCGAGTACATGCTTCAGCAGCTGCTGCTGGACCGCTTCGGGATGAGGCGAAGCCGGATCCACAAACAGGTCGCCGATCACGCCTTTGCTGCCTTCATAGACAAAGAAGGAGTATCCGGCGACTTGTCTATCTTCGAGCGCGGCATATCCGGGCAGGATGTGGGAATCGAGGTAGCGCAGGATCATCTCGGTAGAGCCGTGGTAGTCCCAATTCATGCGCTGGGCCCATACCCTGGCCTCGCGCTCCAGTAAAGGACGGAGCTCGGTTGCGCCGAAATGCCTTAAATCGAGAATCTCCACGGGACTAAGGACCGCATGACTGCGTGACTTGCTCACTGAAATGGCCTGCTTGCGCGCCAACGTATTCCGATAATTTACCATCACCCGAGACCGATCTTCCGTTCCGCCCCTCACACTGGAGAACTTAGATGGGCAGCGGCATGGAGAAGTCTAGTCTGGCCCGGGGGCAGTGCCAAATCTTTTCTCTTCGCCCGAACCAAAACGGGCAGTGTTTACATTCCAGCTTACTTTCCCGAAGCAGCGCTTGACGAAACCCAAAATACCTCAAGGTGCTGGGGATTCACCGGGCCGGGCGCGCCAAACGAGACAAAGTACCTTCCCGGCAGCAGCTTCTTCAACTCATCATGTTCTCCCTCATGGGCGACCAGCAGATGCTCCGATTTGGGGACCTCCCCGCGATCGTAACTGCTTACCTTCTCGTCGCGATAGAAGCCCAGGCCATATTCCACGTCGCGACGCACATCAAATACCGCGGTAGGACGAAAAGCCGGCTTCAGATTGTCAGCTTCGATCTTTGCCAGGTAGCGCGCTGCCGGACGGCTGGAATAGGCCGAATCGATCACCCAGGCGACGTTGCGCAGCAGGAAGAACGCAATCAGGATCACCGGCAGCATGGTGACGAAGCGAAGCGCGTGATATCCCTGCACCTTGACCAGAACGAAGATCACGCTGGCTATCGTGGCCCCGATGATGGCCGCAATCCAAAGATTGTGGGCCGGGGGCAGGTGTTTCGGCTCCAGCACCAGATACGGCAGCAGCGAAATCGCAGCCGCCAGCGTCCCCACCACAACGGAATGCGCCCCCAGCAACGAACTGTTTACCGGATGCCCGCGCCGCTTCTGCAGGTAGTCGGCAATCAGAATGGTGCAGGGCGGGATCGCCGGAAGAATATATCCCGGCAGCTTGGAGAGCGAGATGGAGAAGAACAGGATAGGGACGACCGCCCAGATCACAAGAAACTCCGAAAACGAGTCGCCCAGAAAGACGCTTTCGCGCGCCCGTCCAGGAGCGGAGCTTCGCCAGTCCTGCCAGGTTTCGCGGATGGTTTCTATCAGGGCAGCGCCGCCGTAGACCGTCCAGGGCAGCAGCGAGAGTATCCAGACCGGCAGGTAATACCAGAAGGGATAATTGTGATGGAAGGTGTTGGTGGTAAAGCGCTCCAGATTATGTTCGAGGAAAAAGACGTGGAGAAAGTTGGGGTTCTTGAGCTGGACCATCACGAACCAGGGCAGCACTACCACAAAGTAGGTGAGGATCCCGGGAAGCCACAGCGTCCGCAGGACCAGCTTCCAGTCCCGCCGCAGCCCGGCAAACAGAATCACGATGATGAAGGCGAGTCCAGGGGCTACCGGGCCTTTGGCGAGCGTACCCACGGCCAAGAAGAAATACAGGTCGAAGAGCCAGAACTTGCTGCCTGTCTCATACCAGGCATACCAGCCCAGCATGGCGATGGCGAAGGGCGCGGCCAGCTGCATGTCTGTCGAAGCGCCCCGGGCGAATCCGATAATGGCTGCCGCCGAGGCGGTAATCAGCGCCGCATCCATCTGCGCCCCGGAGCGAAAGCGGCGCATATGGAAATAGATGATGAGGACCAAGGCAAAGGCAAAGGTGGCGGAGGGCAGCCGCGCCGACCAGTCCTCGACCCCGAAGGTGCGGAAGGCGGCGGTGGCCCGCCAATAATAGAGCGCCGGCTTCTCCAGCCAGGGCTCGCCATGCAAGGTGGGCGTGATGAAATCGTTGCGCTGGATCATCTCGCGGGCGATTTGGGCATAACGCGGCTCGTCCGCGCCGACCAGGCCAAAGCTGCCCAGGCGGTAGAAGAAGAAAAACGAACAGAGCGCCGCAACCGTGAGGACTTCGACGAGATAGCGCAGGCGGAATTTTGTGATCTGGAAATTCATGCCGGGCGATCCACCGGGAGGACCAGCAGAATGCCAGGGAACAAAACGTCTTGCAGATGCGGAATGTTTTTCATCTTCTCCAGCGCTCAGGACAGAATCAGTGACAGTGTCCCAGCGCGACATGAATTTTCTATTTTACAGGTTAGTCGGAAATGCGTTGCGGCACGGAGGCGCGGCCCTGCTGAGGACGAACATGCGCAAGCACCCGGCTGACCGCGACGCTTAACGGCCCTTCCACCGAGCAGCCGCTGGCGCATCGATGGCCTCCGCCGCCGTAGAGCTCGGCGATCTTGGCGACGTCCATCGCCCCTTTGCTGCGCAGGCTGACGCGAAAACGGTCATTGGGCAGCTCGCGGAAGAAGGCCGCCACTTCGACCCCGGCAATTCCCAGCGAGTAGTTCACCAGGCCTTCCAGGTCTTCTTCCAGCCCGCCGCAGCGCTCGATGTCGCTCAACTCGACATACATCCAGGCCAGCTCGCCTTCGCGGTGCAGATTGCTCAGGGCGGCGCCCAGCAGGCGCATCTTTGCGGTTGGATTGCTGAAATAGACATTCTGGGCGATGCGGACCGGATCGGCCCCGAAGCGCACCAGCTCCTGCGCCAGGCGGAAGGTGCGGTCGTTGGTGCCGGCAAAAGAAAACGAGCCGGTATCGGTGAGGACCGCGGTGTACAAGCAGGTTGCGATCTCAGGAGTAATTTTGGCGCCGAGCGCGAGCGAGAGGCGATAGATCATCTCCGCGACTGCGCAGGCCTGGGGATCGATCCAGTTGATATCGGCGAACTGCTTGCCACTGGAATGATGGTCGATGTTGATGGAGAAGAAGCGCTCCAGGCCCATCATGCGGGTGCGCTGCAGGCTGTCACATTCCAGGATGATGGCCGCCTGGTATTGCTTCTCCGCGCCCACGCTCTGGGCAATGCGTTCGGAGAGCGGCAGAGGGCGGTAGATGATGGGAACGGGATCGCCAAGCACGACATCGACGCTCTTGCCCAATTGCAGCAGCACGTGGTAGAGCGCAAGCACCGAGCCCACCGCATCGCCGTCCGGACGGGCGTGCGAGGTGAGCAAAAAATGCTTGTATTCCTCGATGGTGGCAAGTACCTGCTGCAACATGGGACCCTTAGGCTTGGGAACCTACCTCTTGCGTCTCTTCACGCGTCCGAGGAGTTCATCAATACGGCCGGCGTATTCCTCCGAATAGTCGATCTGAAAGATCAGCTCAGGACAGTGACGCAATCCCAGACGTTCTGTAAGCTCACGGCGGATGTATCCCTTGGCGGCGTTCAGGCCTTCCAGGGTGCGTTCCGCTTCCTGCTGGTCCCCCTTTACCTGAACGAAAATGCGCGCCGATTTCCCCCCTGGAGGCAGGGCGACCTCGGTGACCATTGCCGGGGCGATGCGGGGATCGCCGAGCTCCCCGGCCAAAATCGTGGCAATCTCTTCCCGCAGGGCCTCCGTCCGCCGCTCCCGGATATGCTTAAAGCCGCGTTGTTCAGGCATAGCTAAATCCTAACGAATTAAACCTCTGAGAATAGCAGAAAATAAGGGGTAGGGTAGCTCCGCCGGGGCCCCTCGCAATATCGCATCCAACATGATTGAATGACGATTCAGTCGATTCAGTCGAACTTGGCGCGGTCAATCGATTTCGACGAAGGAGTCCACTACGTCTGCCCCATGATCGTTGGCGATGCGGAAGGCGGCGCGCTCGACCTGCCGCATGAGCCCTTCGAGATAGTCGCGAGAGCTGGAGATGCTGACCACCCCAATGGTCGCCCGCTGCCACAAATTGCTCTCTTCCAATTCGGCCACTGCGACATTGAAGCCGTTACGCAGTTTATCTTTCAAGCTGCGCACTACCTGCCGCTTGTCTTTGAGGGAGTGCGAGCCTTCGATCCGGATTTCCAGTGTCAGGATTGCAAGCGGCATGTGAGCCCCAGGAAAGCAAAGGCGCGGCTTGAAGGGCCGCGCCCGCTTACATCTTAAGGATATTCCCTACTTTGCAGCCGAGGTCAGTTCGGCGGCCACCTTCTCGGTGGAGAAGGCCTCAATCACGTCGCCAACCTTGATGTCTCCGTAGCCGGCGATCCCGATGCCGCACTCCATGCCATTGCGGACCTCCGAGACGTCATCCTTGAAGCGGCGAAGCGAGCCGACCCGGCCCTTGAAGATGGGGACATTGTCGCGCAGCAGGCGCACATCGGCATCGCGCTTGATGATGCCATCGAGCACCGTGCATCCGGCAATTGTGCCAACCTTGGGTACGCGGAAGGTATCGCGGACTTCGGCGCGTCCCAGATAGGTCTCCTTTATAGTCGGTTCGAGCAGGCCGACCATCGCCTTCTTGATCTCGTCCTGCAGCTCATAGATGATGGAGTGCAGGCGGATTTCAACTTGCTCCTGCTCCGCCAGCTCCTGCGCCTTGCGCTCAGGACGCACATTGAAGCCGATGATGATGGCATTCGACGCCGAGGCCAGCAGCACGTCGGTTTCGGTGATAGCGCCTACGCCAGTATGCAGCACCTTGATCTTGACTTTTTCCGTCGAGAGCTTGAGCAGCGAGTCCGCCAGCACTTCCACGGAGCCCTGCACATCGCCTTTGAGGATGATCGGCAGCTCTTTCGTGCCGGCAGTCTTGATCTGCTCCGCCAGTCCTTCAAGGGACACGCGGGAGGACTTCGCCAGCTGCGCCTCGCGGGCCTTCAGCTCGCGGTATTGCGAGATATTCTTCGCCTTGTCGCGATCGGCCAGCACCTGCAGCGTGTCGCCGGCCTGGGGAATGCCCTCCAGCCCCAGTATCTCGACCGGCGTGGATGGCGGAGCGCTGTCCAGCGCATTGCCGCGATCGTCGAACATGGCGCGAATCTTGCCGAAGGTGTTGCCCACAATGAAGGTGTCGCTGGTCCTAAGCGTGCCGTTTTGCACCAGGACAGTGGCTACCGCTCCCCGTCCGCGATCGAGTTTTGCCTCAAGCACCGCGCCCGTGGCGGGGCGCTCGGCGGTCGCCTTCAGCTCCTGCAGATCGGCGACCAGGCAGATCATTTCGAGCAGCAGGTTCAGGTTGGTCTTCTTCTTGGCGGAGACGTCCACAAATACCGTGGTCCCTCCCCAGGCTTCGGGCATCCATCCGCGGTCCGCCAATTGCTTCTTCACTCGGTCCGGCATGGCCTCGGGCTTATCCACTTTGTTGACCGCAACGATGATGGGAACATTGGCGGCTTTGGCGTGGTCAATGGCCTCGATGGTCTGCGGCATCACGCCGTCATCGGCGGCAACCACAACCACTACAATGTCGGTGACCTTGGCCCCGCGGGCGCGCATGCGGGTAAATGCCTCGTGACCCGGGGTATCCAGAAAGACGATCTCGCGCCCGTAAGCGGGCGAATCTTCCTTGGTGATCTTCACCTTGTAAGCGCCGATGTGCTGGGTGATGCCGCCGGCTTCTCCGCCTGCGACATTGGTTTCACGGATGGCATCGAGCAGCGAGGTCTTGCCGTGATCGACGTGGCCCATGATGGTGACTACCGGTGGACGCGTGGCAGCGGCAATCTCGACTCCATCGGTTGTACCCATGGTATCGGCCATATCTTTGGTCATCTGCTCTTCAAAGCTGATTACGCCAGCCTCGGCCCCAAATTGCCGCGCCAGTTCGATGGCAAGATCGGCGTCCAGCGTCTGGTTGACGGTGGCAAAAACGCCGCGTTGCAGCAGGCGCGCGATGATGTCTTTGGCGCGAACGTCGAGTTTTTCCGCCAGGTCTTTAACGCTGACCCCTTCCGTGATGGTGATGTTCCGCGTAATGGGCAGCGGCTCAGAGGTCAAGGTTGAGCCAAAGCGCGGAGGCGGAGTGAAGCCCTTCATGGGCCCTTCCTGCACTCGCGGAACATAACGCTGGCCAGGCCGGCGATTGGCCCCCGGACGCGCTCCTCCCGGACGCGTGCCCGGAGCAGATGGCGGAGGCGGCTCAAGTACTGCGCCCATGCCAGGACGTCCCATTCCAGGACGGCCCCCCATGGCCGGCCGAGGCCCGCCCGGGACTTGGCGCGTAGGATGCATGGGGCGGCGTCCTCCCGGAGCAAACTGCGGACGGCTTCCCGGAGGCGCAGCAGCCCCAGGCTGAGGACGGCGCTGGAAGATCGGCTGACCGCGGACCGGTAACCCGCCCGGACGGCCTCCCGGCGGTGGAGCTTGCATTCCAGGCTGCCCCCCTGCAGGGGCATCGGGACGTGGAGGCGGAGTTGGAGCGGTATATACCGGACGCGGTCCGGTTTGCGGAGTGATAATACGGCGAACCGGCCCGGCAGTATGCGCGGGCGGCGCTGGAGCTTGAGTTGGCGCCGCCGGTCTGTTGGCTGCCGGCGCGACCGGCTTAGCAGTCCCAGGAGCAAGCGGCTTAGTAGCCACAGATGCTGGAGCCGAAGGCGGAACCGGCGCCGATGTAGCTGGAGGCGCGGGGCGCGCGGGAGCTTCCGTGGCTGCTGGCGTACTGGACGGAAGAGGCCTGGACTCGACCGATGCTGGCGACGCTGGCGCGGCGCTCGCCGGGGCCGCAGGCGTTGCCGGCGGCGCAGCCGGAGGAGCTTTGGGAGCAGCCGTGGCGGGCGCTTCCGGAACGGACGGACGCGCAGCGGCCGGTGAAGCGGGTTTCTTTGCCGCCGGAGCGGCAGGCGGAGCCGCTGCCGGCTTGGGCGCGGGAGGCGCGGGAGCCTCTACTTTACTCCGAATGGCAGCCAGCACATCGCCAGGCTTGGAGATCCTGGAAAGGTCGATCTTGGTCTTGATGCCATCGACTCCGCCGCGCGCCGATTTATCTTCTTTCGCGCCGCTTCCCTGCCCGGAAAAATGCTTGCGCACCAGTTCCGCTTCGTCCCCTTCGAGGGAACTGGAATGGGTCTTCTTTTCGCTGACACCAACATTTGGCAGGACATCCAGAATGGCCTTGCTTTTGACTTCCAGCTCTCTTGCCAGATCGTTGATTCGAATCTTGCTCATCCGTCCTACGTCTCTCCGATTTCCGCTAAGCGTTCATTGCAACCCCACGGAATTCATCTTACTCGGGCCTTGGCCCTACAAATTCTGCTCGTCCGTCCTTCTGGACTGTAGCGATCACTCGAAATGCTCCGGCTTGCTGGCCTCTTCCGGCTGCGGCTCTTCGGGAGCAACCACCTCTTCCGGCTGGGGCGCAGGTCCTTCCCCATGCACATGGACCTCGGCCACATCGGCAGGCGGAGCATTCTCCACTCCTGCAATGGCCGCCGCTTCCAATGCTTGTCCGGTCTGCGCGGCTTCGGCGTATTCGGAGGCGTCCGCATCCGGGGCAGGCACGATATCGCCCGCTTCCGCGCCTGCGACTTGCTCCGTGCCCTGTGCCTCAACGCCAACTGCGCTGTCACCAGCGACAGCCTCTCCGGCTTCCAGGCCGGAAAAGTAATTATTGACCGCGATGCTGATTCTTTCCACCGTCTTGGGACCAATGCCCGGAACTTCTTCAAGCTGCTCCGGCGTCATGTCCGCCAGGCTTTCGACGGTGGTAATGCCGGCGGCAACCAGCTTCTCGATGATCGGCTCGTCCAACTCCGTAACTTTTTCAAGCGGGGTGGAGGTACCGACCAGGGCCTGCATCTGCTGCTCGACCTCCTGCCGCTTCTCTTCCTCGCTCTTGATGTCGATCTTCCATCCCAGCAGCTTGGCGGCAAGACGAACGTTCTGCCCCTTCTTCCCTATGGCCAGCGAGAGCTGCGAATCGTCCACTACAACTTCCAGGTGCTTATCTTGGGAATCGACCACCGTGACCCGGCTCACCTTGGCGGGCTGCAATGCCTTTTCAGCAAACGAGACAGCGTCTTCATGGTATTCGATGATGTCGATCTTCTCCCCGCGCAGCTCGCGGATGATCGACTGTACGCGCATCCCCTTCATGCCCACGCATGCGCCCACCGGGTCCACATCTTTGTCCTTGGACATCACCGCGATCTTGGTACGCTCGCCGGCCTCACGCGCAATCGCGCGAATTACGACCGTGCCATCGTAGATCTCGGGCACCTCGGTCTGGAACAGATGCTGCACCAGCTCCGATGCGGCCCGAGAGACCACCACCTGAGGGCCTTTGGCGGCGCGCTCCACGCGCAGCAAGATCACCCGCACCCGTTCGCCGATGGCGAACGATTCCAGGCGCGACTGCTCCTTTTTGCCCATGCGCGCTTCGGCCTTGCCGATGTCGAGGATGACGTCCGGCCCTTCGATCCGTTTGATCGTGGCGTTGATGATCTCCCCGATGCGCGGCTGATACTCATTGAAAATCGTATCGCGCTCCGCCTCGCGGACCTTCTGAAAGATGACCTGCTTGGCGAGTTGCGCGGCGATCCTTCCCAGCACCCCGTCGGTTTGCTTGTAGAAGCGGACCTCGCCCCCAACCTGCACCTCAGGATCGACCTTGCGGGCCTCTTCAAGGGCAATCTGGCCGTTGGGATCTTCGATCTGCTCCGGCGTCTCCACCACCGCTTTGAAAGAGTAGGCGGTGATGGCGCCAGTCTCTTTATTGAGCTGGGCCCGCAACTGCTCCTGCGACTTATAATGCTTGCGCGTAGCTACAGCTATGGCGTCTTCCACCGCGCTCACCACAATCTGCGGATCAATGCCTTTTTCCCGGCTGAGGGCTTCGATGTTCTGATACAACGGACTCGCCATATAAGTTCCTGCCTAGATCTCTGGCACCAAATTCGCCTTTTCTATATTGGCGAATTCAATCTCAATTTTTTTGCTTTCCTGCAACTTACCTTTTTTCTTCTTGCCCGCGATGGTCGCCAGCAGCAACTTCCGGCCATCAAAATTTTCCAGCCGTCCTTCAAAATGACGGTTGCCTTCAACCGGCTCCCGCGTCATCAGCTTGATCCGGCTGCCGGTGAAGCGCGCATAATCGGCCGCCTTGAGCAGCTTGCGGTCCAGACCCGGGGAGGAAACCTCCAACGTGTACGTGCCGCCCTCAACTGCGTCCTCCACATCGAGGATCGTGCTCAACTCCAGACTGAAAGCCGCGCAATCCTCATGGGTCACGCCAGCCAGCCAGCCAGCATTCACATTGGGAAGCGCCCCATTCCCGTCCTGCGCCTGCTGCAGCAGCGCCTTCCTACCCGCCTCATTGCGCTCGATAAAGATCCGCAGGATGCGTCCGGCCTTGCCCGCCAGTCCGCGAAATTCTATTTCGGTGATCTCAAGCCCCTGCGACCCGGCGACACGCTCGGCGATCCCGCGTATTTTTTGCAAGTCCACAAAAGCCACACTCGTTTTCAGCGGAAATAAAAAGTGGGCTTCCGCCCACTGGTTTGCTTCGCCAACCGAATTCTTTACCTGCGATGCGCAAGCAAAGTGGAAGCCTGCCGTCCCCGTTACCGGGGCCCCCTCAGGACATACTCCACATACACGACCGGAGGAGGTGAACACCTACGAATATTCATTTTACGCCCGACTGGGGCAATTTACAAATGCGGCAGTTTAGCGGAAAATCTTGATTTCACCTTAATTTCACTGGATTAGGAGATGCGTTTGGGCGGTCCAGAGGTGCAGAAAAACGGGCCCTCAGAGGCAGCTTCTCAGCAGGCTGCTCCGCTCCTGAGAGGACAGCGCTCCCAATTCCAGCCGTTCCGGTACCCGGCAGCCTCCACCCGGGAGCGGCTGATTGCGCTTTGCCTATTCCTTTCTTTTCTCCTCATTTTTGCGGTTATTGAATGGCTGCTCGGCTTCCTTATGGGGCCGGAATTTCACAGCAAGCACTCTTCCATCATCGAGCAAGCGATCATGGCAGAGGCGGCGCTGCTGGCTGGCGCGCTGCTGGCCACGGCAATCTTGTCGCGACTGGAAGGCAGGCAATTTCTGTCCTATGGATTGGCAGACTCCAATGCTGGCAGGCGCTTCGCCTCCGGCGCGTTCTGGGGATTTTTATCGCTCACGATCTTCCTGGGATGCTTGCGCATTGCGCGTCATTTCTACTTCGGCACGCCCACTTTGCCGCCCGCGCAGATTTTCCACTTCGCATTCCTCTTCCTGATCGTCTTCCTTCTGGTCGGCCTGGCGGAAGAGACCGTCTTTCGCGGCTATGCTTTATTTACCTTGGCGGAGGCGGTGGGATTCTGGCCGGCCGCCGTGATACTCGCCGCATTGTTTTCTCTGGCCCATGCCCATAATGGCGGCGAATCCTGGTTTGGCATCGCCGCTGCCGGGATCTTCGGATTCGTGATCTCGCTGAGCGTGCTGCGCAGCGGCAGTTTATGGTGGGCCATTGGCTTCCATTTCATGTGGGACTATTCGCAGAGCTTTATCTATGGGGTCGCCGACAGCGGAGCGGTATTGCCGGGCCATTTTTTAAGCGCAAAATTCAGCGGTCCGGCGTGGATCACCGGCGGCAGCGTAGGGCCGGAGGGAAGCTATTTCATCCTGCTGGTCCTGCTGGGGCTGGCGCTGGTAATCCATTTCACGCTGCCGGCGAGCCATTCCTAGTCTTTCGTGCATAAGCCGCTGTTTGCCTCTACAATAGAAAAAAGCCACGAAGAGATTGAAAACTGAATGATCCATTTTCCAGTTCCTGAGGCCCTTACCTTTGACGACGTCCTTCTTCTTCCCGCGCACTCGGACGTAGTTCCGGCACAGGTCAGCACGCAAACCCGTCTCTCGCGCAATATTACGCTGAACATTCCGGTCATCAGCGCGGCAATGGACACCGTGACTGAGTCGCGCCTGGCCATCGCCATCGCCCAGCAGGGCGGCCTGGGGCTCATCCACCGCAATTTAAGCATTGAGGAACAGGCGGCGGAGGTCGATAAGGTGAAGCGGTCGGAGAGCGGCATGATCGTGGACCCGGTTACCATCTCTCCCGACGCCAAGATCTCCGATGCCCTCGAGGTGATGCGCAAGTACAAGATCTCGGGCGTCCCGGTGACAAAAAAC
Organism: uncultured Terriglobales bacterium; assembly: GCA_964581225.1. Taxonomy (GTDB): domain Bacteria; phylum Acidobacteriota; class Terriglobia; order Terriglobales; family Acidobacteriaceae; genus CAYTQA01. Next base: position 14,891 of record CAZONJ010000019.1, read on the forward strand.
AAAAAGCTGGTGGGCATTCTTACCAATCGCGATCTGCGCTTCGAGACCCGCACCGACATTCCCGTCTCCAAGGTGATGACCAAGGAAAACCTTATCACCGTGCCTATTGGAACGACGCTCGAAGAGGCCGAGCGCATCCTGCACAAGCACCGCGTCGAGAAGCTTCTGGTGGTGGACGATAAGCAGGTATTAAAGGGCCTGATCACGGTAAAAGACATTCAGAAGAAATTGAAATACCCGCAGGCGGCCAAGGACCAGCAGGGGCGTTTGCGCGTGGGCGCCGCCGTGGGGGCCACTGGAGACTTCCTCGAACGGGCGCAGGAGATGGCGCGGATGAAGGTGGATGTGCTCGCCATTGATAGCGCGCATGGCCACTCGACACGCGTGCTCGAGGCCCTGCGCACCATCAAGTCGAAGCTGCCTGAGATCGATCTTCTCGCGGGAAATGTAGGCACATTCGACGGGGCCTGTGCGCTGATCAAGGCCGGAGCGGACGCGGTGAAAGTAGGCATCGGGCCAGGCTCGATCTGCACCACCCGCATCGTCACCGGCGCGGGCGTTCCCCAGATTACGGCCATCGCCGAAGCCTACCGCGCGGCAAAAGATGCCGGCGTTCCCATTATTGCCGATGGCGGCATCAAGTACTCCGGGGACATTACCAAAGCGATTGCCGCCGGCGCCTCTTCGGTGATGATCGGCTCTCTCTTTGCTGGCGTTGACGAGAGCCCGGGCGAAACCATTCTTTATCAGGGCCGTTCGTTCAAATCGTATCGCGGCATGGGATCGCTGGCAGCGATGTCGCAAGGCTCCAGCGAGCGCTACTTTCAGGAAGGCAGCGATGAAGAGGCCTCACCAGGAGCACCGCCGGTCATCGCCAACTCCAATGGCGAAGCCAACCAGAACCGCCTGGCGAAGCTGGTGCCGGAAGGGATCGAAGGGCGCGTTCCCTATCGCGGCACGCTGGCGGGAATGATCTTCCAACTGGTGGGTGGTGTGCGTTCGGGAATGGGGTACGCCGGGTGTTCCAGCATTCCGGAATTACAGCAAAAGGCCCGCTTTATCCGCATCAGCGGGGCAGGGCTGCGCGAAAGCCATGTTCACGATGTAATCATCACGCGCGAAGCCCCGAACTACAGGTTGGAGTAGCCCACAATCGCGTGACAACAACTTCCCGTATCCTTCGATTCTGCCGATTCTGGCTGCCGGTTTTGTTGTGGCTGGGCGTGATCGCGCTGGAATCTTTCAGGCTTTCCAGCGTGGTGACCGGAGGCTGGCTGCGCCATCTTCTCGGCTGGCTGCACCTCTCGCTTTCCGGTCCGCAGTTCGAAACCTTTCACCACATTTTGCGCAAGACCGGCCACTTCGCCGGCTATGGACTTCTCTGCCTGCTGCTCTTTCGCGCCTGGTTTCATACTCTCTCCTCCAGGAAAAACCGGCTACAGCGTTTCCCTCTGCGCTGCGCGCTGGTGGCAATCGCAGGAACCCTGCTCACTGCCGTACTGGACGAGTGGCACCAGAGTTTTGATTCTTTACGGACCAGCACCCCCAAAGATGTCGTCCTGGATGTGTCCGGAGGGATTGCCGCGCTGCTGCTCGCCTATGTTGTGTTTAAAGTTTGGGGAAGAGATAGAGATGAAGACCAGGACGGAAGCTTCATCGCCGAGCCTGAGCCAGAAATTCATTCGCTCTAAGGCGAATCATCCGTCCGGAGTTTCAGCCTGGGTTCAGACGCGGAGCATCCTCCCAATGTTGTAGGCGATGACCACCAGGATTTCTGGCCGCTTCGCTCCTCGAAATGAAAATCTTTTTTACAAGATGACGCGCTCATCGCCCACCCGGCGGGTGACGCGTTCGCGGTCAAGGTATTCGAGCAGCGGAATGGCGTATTTGCGGGAGACGCCGGTCAGCTCCTTGAAGCGGGTGATGTCCATTTTGGGTGAGGACTGCTTCTGCTGACTAACATTTTTTCGCAGCGACTCCAGCGCCTCGCGATGAAATACCAGATCGTCGGAAAGCTTCACCAGAACGCGCTCGCGAAGAAGCAGGGTCATGATCTTTTGGCTGCGCGCGGAATCGATCTTCAGGGCGGCAAGCACCTCCTTCATCGCCGGAACTTTCAATCCGGCGGAGGCAAAGGCGCCTTCGATCATCTGCTTGGCCTTGCTCTCTTCGTCGCTCATTACTACGCCGCGTCCGGCGGCGCGCACCTGCTCGCCTGCGCTCTCCAGCTTCTTTGCGGCAATCAATGCGTTCAGCGCATATTCGAAGACCTCGGCATGCAGGCCAAGCTTCTCGCGCAGCTCTTCTTTGCCGATGCCTGCCACCAGGGGATTGGCCTTGTGAAATGCCAGCACCGTCTGCACCAGCTCGTGCCCGGCTTTAGCGGCCCATTCGGCGGAGAGCAGGCGGTCTGTGATGAAGATCGACTGTCCGGTCTTGACCAGCTCCCGGGCAATGTCCCTGAAGCGCTGCGCCGTCCATCCGGTCTCAGCCACCGCATCCCGCAAATCCAGACCATCGAATTTCCGCCGCAGCACGCGCGCGAACAGCGCCTCGGCAGGAGGGGCAGAGCGCATTTTTTCTAAAAACGCGCTGGTCTCTTCCACCTGTTTCACGGTGCGCCGAAGCGGAAAGCTATCGAGCGCCACGCCGCCGCCGATGGTGATCACCGGAGAGAACTGGCGGACAATAAACCGGTCACCGGGCACAACCAGCAGCGGCGACTCGCTCCGCAACTGCGCAAAGGCCGATTTACCAGCGGCAAGCTGTTTGGCCCCAAGCAGCACCACCTCGGCGATGGTCTCGCTGGCGTAGGCATGCAGATGTACGCGAGCGCGGTCGCGCAACGGTTTGGCATCCGCGAGCAATTCGAGATGGACATCGAGCTTCCGGGTGGAGCGCAGCGTCTCGGGAGCAATCAGCGTCATGCCGCGGGCAAGCTGCTCGGTGGTGACGCTGGCAAGGTTCAGCGCCGTGCGCTCACCGGCAGTGGCCCGATCGGCGGAGGCGCCATGCACCTGGATGCCGCGCACCCGCGCCCGCAGTCCTGCGGGCTGGACTTCAAGCTCCTGTTCCCTGGCGATCGCGCCCGCAACCAGCGTGCCGGTAACCACCGTGCCAAAGCCCTTCATCACGAAGACACGATCGATGGGCAGGCGCAGGAGCGCGCCAGAGCTTTTTGCCGGGACCTCAAGGCTGGCGCGCAGCAGCGCATCCTTCACCGCAGGGATTCCTTCACCGCTGAGGGAGCTTACCGGCAGTATCGGAGTGCGCGCCGGATCGAGAAACGATCCACGCAGAAAATCTTCGACTTCGAGCCTTACCACCTCAAGCGTGTCCTGGTCTACGGCGTCCGCCTTGGTGAGCGCGACGATGCCGCGAGGAATTTGCAATATGCGGCAAATCTCGAAATGTTCCCGGGTCTGCGGCTTGATGGATTCGTCAGCCGCAATTACGAAGAGCACGACGTCGATTCCACCTACGCCGGCCAGCATGTTGCGTACAAAGCGCTCGTGGCCGGGAACATCGATAAAGCCGATCCGCACCGCCTCGCCGCCGGCGGCCTTCAACTCCAGGTTGGCAAACCCAAGGTCGATGGTGATGCCGCGCCGCTTCTCTTCTTCCAGACGGTCGGCATCGATGCCGGTAAGCGCCTTCACCAGCGAAGTCTTGCCGTGATCGATATGTCCAGCGGTACCAACGATGACGGATTTCATCTTCCCTCAGTTTACCCAATCGCAGCCGGAGCTTTGGGCGAAGGGAAATTGGGCAGCGCCGTTCGAAGCTGCCGGGGCGCGTCCTACACAATTCGCCAAACTTATAACCGGCATAAAACTAGATGATGGAGACGCCGATGGGAATCCGGCCCGGCCCATGCGAAAATAGAGGTAAGCCATGCCCACCGCAAACGCCCAAGCCGCTCCCGCGCCTTGCAAAGTTTCGCCTGCGCTCCTGAAAGACCACGGCATCACCCCGGAGGAATACCAAAAGATCCTCAAATCATTGGGGCGCGAGCCTTCGCTCACCGAGTTGGGCATTTTCAGCGTGATGTGGAGCGAGCACTGCTCCTATAAATCGTCGCGCGTCCACCTGAAGCGCCTGCCGACGCGCAGCAGCCGCGTGGTGCAGGGGCCGGGAGAGAACGCGGGCATTATCGACATCGGCGACGGCTGGGGATGCGCTTTCAAGATCGAATCCCATAATCATCCTTCTTATATCGAGCCCTTTCAAGGAGCGACCACGGGAGTGGGCGGCATCCTGCGCGACATCTTCACCATGGGCGCGCGGCCACTGGCGGTGATGGATTCGCTGCGCTTTGGCCCAATCTCGGCTGCGAAGGCCGCCGAGCCGGCGGTGGTCCACAAAAATCACTCCATTCTCGAAGGGGTGGTCAGCGGGGTCGCCTCTTACGGCAACTGCTTCGGCGTGCCCAATCTTGGCGGCGAAACCAAAATCGAGGATTGTTATTCCGGCAATCCGCTGGTGAACGCCTTTGCCCTCGGCCTGGTGCGGCTCGACGAGATCTTTTATGCCAAGGCCTCGGGCGAGGGCAATCCGGTGATCTATGTAGGCGCGAAGACCGGGCGAGACGGCATCCACGGGGCCACCATGGCCAGCGAAGAATTTAAAGAAGGTTCGGAGCAGAAGCGCCCCAACGTGCAGGTCGGAGATCCATTTCTTGAGAAGCTGCTGCTTGAGGCGTGTCTCGAAGCGATGCAGACCGGCGCGATTGTCGGCATCCAGGACATGGGCGCGGCCGGCCTTACCTGCTCCACCTGCGAGATGGGGGCGCGCGGCAGTGTAGGTCTGGAGATTGAACTGGACCTGGTGCCGCAACGCGAAAGCGGCATGAACGCTTACGAGATCATGCTCAGCGAATCGCAGGAGCGGATGCTGCTGGTGGCCGAAAAGGGGCGCGAGCAGGAGGTCTTCCGCGTATTCGACAAATGGGGACTGGACGCGGTGACCGTAGGCCGCGTGATACCGGAAAATCACATGCGGGTGCTGGAGCATGGAATCCTGGTGGCCGATATCCCCAACCAGGCGCTTACCGACGATGCTCCAGTCTACAAACGTCCAGTAGGACAATGGACGCCGCCGGTGGCGCAAGCCATGCCCGCTTCGGTCCGTCTGGGCGAGAAGAAAAACTTTACGGAAGATCTGAAGAAGACGCTGGCCGCGCCCAATATCTGCTCCAAGCGCTGGATCTTTGAGCAGTACGACTCCATGGTGCAAACCAACACCGTCGAAGGGCCGGGGGCCGACGCTGGAGTGATGCGGGTAAAGGGCACGCGGCGCGCGCTGGCCATGGCGCTCGATGGAAATTCACGCTGGTGCTATCTGAATCCTAAGCTGGGCGCGATGCACGCGGTCGCGGAATCGGCGCGCAACGTGGCATGCACCGGCGCAATTCCGGTGGCAGCGACCAACTGCCTGAATTTCGGCAATCCGGAAAAACCGGAGATCATGGCGCAGTTCTCCGCCGTGATTGACGGCCTTGCCGAGGCTTGCACGACGCTGGAAACGCCGATTACCGGCGGCAACGTAAGCCTCTACAATGAAACCCTTGGTATCGGCATTTATCCCACGCCGGTTATCGGCATTGTTGGGATACTGGACGACGTCTCGAAGGCGATGACCTCCCATTTCCGCCGGCCCGGACGGCATATCGTCCTGCTCTCGGCGCAAAGCGCGCCTGACGAAAGCGAATTTGGGTCATCCGAATACGCCAAAGAGGTGCTGGGCGAGATCTGGGGACAGCCGCCGGCATTGGATCTGAAGCAAGAGGCGGCGCTGCAAAAGTGCCTGATCGAGCTAATCCAGCAGGGCGCAATCGAATCCGCCCATGATTGCTCCGAGGGTGGCCTGGCGGTGTGTCTGGCGGAATGCAGTTTTGCTGGGGGTACGGGGGCAATGGTAACCCTTCCGGCAAGTAGCGGGCCCGACGAGCTTGCGTTATTTAATGAGGAGGCCAGCCGGGCGGTGATTTCCTGCGACCCCTCGCAAACCCCTCACATCAAAGAGATAGCGGGCAAACACGGGGCCAGGGCCGAGCTTCTGGGGCAAACTTCACCGGAAAAATTAGTGATTCAGCGCGAGGGCAGAACTCTGGTAACCGCCAGTGTCTCTGAGCTGAAGAAAGTTTGGGAAGGGGCGCTTCAAAACGCGTTACACTCGGAGACACCAGAGCACCTTGTCCCTGAAATTTTGCAAAAAAGCTAAGCACTAGAGCAATCAAAACGATTTGTATCGGTGGATTGGATAGGACTTGGACTGCAATATGGAGCAAAACGACAAATTCAGAGAAGAGTGTGGGGTGGTTGCCATTCACGGCCATGCCGAGGCCTCTAAGCTCGCTTATCTTGGATTGCACGCCTTGCAACATCGCGGACAAGAGTCCGCCGGGATTGCCAGCTCCGATTTCCATACCCTGTACAACATCAAGGCCATGGGACTGGTCGCCGACATCTTCACTGAGGACATTCTGGAGCGCCTGCCCGGCGCGATTGCCATCGGACATACCCGCTATTCCACCACCGGCGATTCCGCGCTGCTCAACGCGCAACCCATTCGCGTGGAATGCAACAAGGGAATGATTGCGGTGGCGCACAATGGCAACCTGGTGAATGCCCGCCATCTTCGCCAGCAGCTCGAAAAGAATGGCTCCATCTTCCAGACCACCAGCGATACCGAGGTAGTCGTCCATCTGATCGCGCAATCCAAAGAACAGACTTTGCCGGACGCCATTGCCGACGCGCTGCGGCGCATCGAAGGCGCGTTCTCTATCGTGCTTCTCACCCGCGACCGCGTCTTTGCCGCGCGCGATCCGCAGGGCTTCCGTCCGCTCTCCATGGCATTGATGCAGGGGACCAGCGGACCGGACCGGGCGGTCGTCTTCGCCTCAGAAAGCTGCGCCTTCGATCTGATTGGGGCGAAATTCGAGCGCGATGTGAAGCCGGGAGAGCTGGTAGTGGTAAGCCCCGAGGGCATTCACTCCCGCTTCTATGCGCCGGAGCGCAAGCAATCCAGTTGCATCTTCGAACATATTTATTTCTCCCGCCCGGACAGCGTGATCTTTGGCCGGTCGGTGCAGGAGAGCCGCGAGGCCCTGGGACGCGAGCTGGCGCGCGAGGCCCCGGTGGATGCCGACATCGTTGTCCCGGTGCCCGATTCGGGCGTGACCGCGGCGCTGGGCTACTCCGCCGAAAGCGGCATTCCATTCCGCTTCGGCTTGATCCGCAACCATTACGTGGGACGCACCTTCATCGAGCCGGAACAGCGCGTGCGCGACTTTGGAGTGAAGCTGAAATTGAATCCAGTGCGCCACATGCTGACAGGGAAACGGGTGATCCTGATCGATGACTCCATCGTGCGCGGCACTACCAGCCGCAAGCTGGTGCGCATGGTGCGCGATGCCGGGGCCACCGAAGTCCACATGCGGATCTCTTGTCCGCCCACCATCTCGCCCTGCTTCTACGGCGTGGATACCCCGCTGAAGAAAGACCTGATTGCCGCGAACAAATCGGTGCAGGAGATCGCGGATTATATTGGCGCCGATTCTCTGGCTTACCTTTCGCTCGAAGGCACCAAAAAAGCCTGCGACGAAGGGGTAAAAACCACTTACTGCACCGCTTGCTATACCGGGAAATATCCTACCGACTGGGTCGAAGTCGATGACATTCACCCCGCCGCCGAAGCTATAGCGACTCCGGCAGTGGTGAGTGGCCGCTAAACCACTGCACCATAAAAAAGCGCATTCCCTATGGAAATGCGCTGAAGCTGCTGAAAACCCGGACTGTATTATGCTGCGGGCGCGCCGATCTTCTTTTCAAGGTCCCTCAGGGAGAGACCCAATTCCCGGGCCAGGATGACCTTGTCGCAGGCGGTCACGACCGCCTCTTTGGCTTCATTGAGGGGAAGCGGTGGAATGATCACCATCGTACCCAGCAGGTGCGCCAGGGAGTAATAAGCGCTGCGGCATTTGTACATGAACTCCACCGGATACTCCGGCTTCCGCGCCCGCGCGGATTCGACGTCCGCATCCAGCAGATAGGCCAGCTCGGGCTGGGGCACAATCTTCCGGATCATGCGCACGAAGATTTGAGTGAATTTATTTTCCAGCGGCAGGTTGGCAAGCTCGTCGTAGATGTAGCGGTCCAGAATCACAGCATCGCTGCCGGAGTGGATCGCTTTGTCGATGACCATCCGCAGGTGGACCGCGTCCACCAGATACAGCAAGTGCCGGCAGAGGGTGAGATACCATGCGCGAACATTCTTGTCCCGGCGGTTCACCGGCTTTCCCGGGGCCCCGATTCCCTGCTCGCTTTTGTAGACCTTGTGGACGAAGCCTTCGCGGTATTTTTTCCCCACCACCACATCGTCCCAAAAGGCCAGCTGCTTGACGTTGAGACCGGCGGCCGAGAGCCGCTGGACAAGATTATCGATTTGAGTGCTTTTTCCCGAACCGTCCAGACCGGAAAAACTGATGAGCAAGGGCCGTTTGATCGTCACTGTACTTCTTCCCTGAATGGTCTGGGGCTGAGCCCCGGTTGTTTATTGCGAATGTCTATTGCCAATGTTTACCGCGAATATTCACTACCAGTGAAATTGCCTCGGCGTTTCTCGTTTTATAGCTCCGGTCAATGCGTGACCGCAGCAGCTTTGGCTCCGGGGGGGATCGACGGAGTTCCTCTGGAGAGCCCGGCGATCGCACCCACTGCTACTCCCGCTGCCGCCAGCACCCCAAACTTGATCAACAGAGAGCGGGCCTGCCGCTGCTTGGCGGGTGCAATGGCGGTCCCGGCCGGCTTGGAGGCTGCGCCGCCGCGAGTTGCCGCCTTCTCCGCCGTCGCGGTGCCCGAAGGGGCCTCATGCGGGGCCTGCGAAGCGGTCGCGGCGCCTGCTTGTTGCGGCTGCGGCGCAGCAGGAAGCTCCGGCTGCTGCTGGGGAGCGGTATTCTCCGGCGCCTGGGGAGCTAAATTCGGGCTCTGCGGGCCGGCGGAAGGATCGGGCCTGACTCCGCTGAAGCGGGGGTCATTGGGATTAGTGGTCTGCGAATTGTCATTCGGCGCCGGAGCGGTTTGCGCCGGAGGCTGCGTGGATTGTCCAAGCATCTCCGGGACCCCTGCCACGGTAAACACAAGGGCCGCAACCAGCGTCCGGGTTATGGATTTTTCAAAGGTCATGAATGACTCCCAATGGTTTTCGCAGCCCACGATCGCCAGCAGTGCTGCTGTTATAAAGATGCAGAGCTGCCGCAGTTAGTTCGCCAGCGGCAGGAAACTATTTCGTTTCCAAAGTGGAGGAACCGGCCACTTCGGGATATGGCCCGGTTTGCGAACCATATAGTTCCGTCAATATCCGGTCCACGTCCGCTTCTTTGTCGACGACGTTGTGCAACCGGTTCTTAAAGTAATTCCACAGGTTGGGCAGATTGGTGCGATACCAGCAGCACTCCACCATCCGCGGGGAAAGCCCGCACAAGATCCTGAAGCTGGTCTGGACCCGGTGCGTAGAAATCAGCATGGCGGCGGTTAGGCGGTGATTGCCTTCGAGAATGGTAAGCGGCTTTTCCGCGTCGGCGCCAATGAGCAGCACCGCGCTCTGCACCGCCTCCCGCTGCAGGCGATAACGGATGAGCTGGATCTTGGAGATGACCGGGCCGGTGCTGCCGCTGGCCGGCATGTGGCGCAACCGCTCCACAATGTTGCTGAGCAGGAAGCTTCCATTGGAGATTTTCCGCCAATGGGCGCGGGGGAATACGTAGATGCGGGAAATGTCCTGCGGCCCGACTTCCACCTCCCACCACTGAGTATCCGTAGGCAGCTCCCGCCACATGTGCCCGCGGCGACGGTACAGGAGGGCGCGGCGCAGCGCATTCTGGGTTTCATCGGTGACGTCCGGGTCAAGCACGATCTGCTCAAACTGCTCGCGGTCGCGGTCAAATTCTTTCTGGTAAAACTCGTTTTTGAGGAATTCAGCGATGACCTCGGCTTCGGTGACGCGGCGCACGATTTTCATGCGGCCTCCTGCAAATGGGCGTGGGCCCTGAAGGTCTTCAAAAAGGGAAGCATTACAACCAGCAGCAGCAGGACCATAAGCACGATCTGCACCAGGATGACCTGTCGCAGGGTCTCATGAAATATCGCGATTGCGATCACCAGCACGCCGCTGAAGAGCAGTTGCAGCCATCCGGTATTGGCGATTTTCCGGGACATTTCGTAAGCCATCAAAACCACGCTCAGGGCATAGAGGCCGGTGGCCACGGCATACAACAGAAGAAGCGGTTGCGCGCTGGCAAAAAGCTCGCCGAAGATCAGATGGACGATCAAGCCAGGAAAGATCCCCATAGCAGCGATAAATACCGCGCAGATGAGCAGCACTCCCAGCAGGGGAACGATGAGGACGTGCAAGTTGTGCTCTTCCGGTTTGGCCGCGCTCACCGGGAACATAGCGCTCACGATCTGCCAGGCCGCGAAGTACAGCACGCGTCCCACAAGGGCCACGGCGGCATACATGCCGGCGGCTGCGGGGCTGAAATAATGTTTTACCAGGAGGATATCGATATTGTTGATGACCACTTGCCCGATAAAGAAGATGATCGCCTGCATGCCCTCCTGAAAGGACTGCATCTCGAACTTTTCCGACTCAACCTTCGCCGGAAAAGAGCGAATGGGCATGAACAGGGCAATTATCACCGAGATGGAGACCGCGCCTACCGCGCCCAGCGCCCCATATCCGATATAAACCAGAAGCAGGGCGGCGATGAATTTGCTGAGGGCTTCCAGGGCGAAGTTCCACGTAAGCTGAGGGAACTTGCATAGCCCCTGCAGCGTCCCTCGCTTCACCCCAAGAGGAACATAAAAGGCAAATCCCACTGCGAGGGCGATGACCAGGCTGGCGGAAGGAAGGCGGAGAAAGTTAGCGATTGGCCGGCTGCAAAGCGCCGCGATCAGGCCCATGGCCAGGCCCACTCCCCATGCGCGCTCCATAAAGAAGCGCGAGGCCGCGAGCTTGCCTCCTTCGGTAGCGATGCGGGCGACAAACTTTGCGCACACCAGCTGGAAGGAGAGGGTGATCGCGGAGCACAGCATGAAAAGCGTGACAATGGCGGATGCGCTGCCAAACAGCTCCGGCCCCAGCATGCGGGCCATGGAGACGTTGTAGCCAAAATTCACCACGCTTACCAGCGCCGAACCAAAGAGCAGCACCAGGCTTCCGCTGAGAAGGATGGAGAGCTTCTGCCAGCGCCCATCGTCGCGTAAGCCACGCAAGCTGCTGCGCATTGGCAAAGACAGTGCTCCCATTCGTAACATCCTTTAGGCAGCCAGGGATTGCGGCCCGTCCTGCATTGCTGGCTGCGGGAGCGGCGCGAAGTGTTGCTGCTGGTTTTGCCGCAGCGCGTTGGGCAGAAAGTGGGAGAAGCTGCGCGCCGCCTCAGTGGAGTTGTTGTAGATTTCAAAAAGCCGGTCGGTGCGAGTAAGTTCCAGCACTACCGCGGCTTCGGGAGAGAGCGATGCCAGCTTGAGGTCCCCATCCCGCTTCATTACCTCACTTACGCAATGCAGCAGCATCTCCACTCCGGCGGAATCCAGCTGCTTTACCAGGGAGAGATCGAAGACGAGTTGCGGGCGGTCCGATTTCAAAAAAGGCTGCACATCGTTTAAAAACAGGCGCGCCTGTTTCTGGTTGACTCGTTCGGGCATGCGTTTTACGACTACGGGTCTACTGGTTTCCATATCTCCTCATTATTGCCAGATCGTTCTCGAAGGCTTCAGCTTTGGTTGTGTTGCGCTCCTCGCCCACCGGCGGATCGAAGCGTTGTATTTCGACGTTGGCGGCTTCCGCCAGCACAGGCTGCGAGGCCGCTTTTTCTCCACGGAAGCCACGCCAGAGCTGCCGGGGAAGAAATGCAATGAGGCCGGCAGCGTGCTCCAGCACGCGGACAGCAACTGTTTGCGGGACCGAGTCCACCAGCCTGGGATCTTCGATCGTCACCACGGCCTTTCGTTTTAGATGCACAATCTGCTGCTCGGAAAGAATGGAATTGCACAAATCCAGGCCCACGCCCATATAAGAGAACGGCAGGATGGTGCTGTTATCGACGGCCGTACCGCAATCCACAATACTGTGGTGCTCGACGGAGCTGCACCGCGTGACCAGCGCCGCATTGCGCACCCGCGCGTAGGCCCCGATATATGCGGGGGCCACAATCCGGGCGCGCCGGTCGATCCTGGCGCCTTCGGCCTTCCATATCCCGGGGCGGATTTCTTTTCCCACCGGACGCAGGGAGGTCTTTAACATAAGACTGTCGACGGCCAACTGCCGGAAGTCATCGGGATTCGCCAGACGATTGACGTATCCGGAGATCTGATATTCCCGCAGGGCCATTCGCGGCTGCATCAGGCGGGTGCGAAACAAATGGGCGGCATCGTTCCGGCGCGAGGCGCTGATCACGAAAATGTCCAGCCTGCCCTGCGCATCGCACACCTGGGTCACCCGGCTCCGCTGGTCGAGATGAAATTGCAGGAGATGATCGAGATCGATGTCGGCATAAGCGCCGATTCGCCACACCAGCACGAGTTCCGCGCCGTCCTGCGCAAAATCGCTAAACTGTTCTTCGGTTACCCGCCACAAGTTTTCCTCTGTGGCCTGTTTCCATTTCGCCTGCGCGCCCAAAAGCTCTTGCTCGATCCAGGCAGCCGGTGAAGCGGAACTTATGATGCTGACCTGGTCGACTCCGGCCCCTGCCAGGGCTTCCGCCACTCGAACCGTGATCGAACGTCCCAGGACCGGCAGCAATGCCATCGGTATGCCAGAGATCGCCCCTTTTGCATAGGGAAGGCCTGCCGCGCCGGGCGGAACCGCTGGCAGGTTTTCAGCTGAATGTTCAACAACGAGAATCGCTCTTACATCCATGGTTCCCACCGGAGCGCAGCCGCGCAGAAAATTGTAGAACGAGAACGAACCCATGCTGGCAGCCTTCGGAAATGCGCCAGTTGTTTCAGAGTCTTACATTTTGGATGCAAGCTGAAGGCTCTGAGATACTGCCAAATAACTAATAAGACAATCTTTAACAGTGCGGTTGAAAAATTTTGCGGGGAGATTTTGCTGTGGGGCCGGTCCGGGCTGCAGGATGCAGAAAAGCCCTTCTGCCGGGCTACGGCGTCATAGTCCGGTAGCCGAGGCTGGCGGGCGCTTTCGGGATGCGTCGAATCTTCGCGGTTCATAACGCTGACCACTAAATCGCGCTGCAGCTCCCGAGCAACGCAAGCACCGTATTCGCCCAACCTCCGCTTGCCGGGAGGAAAAGCACTCAGTACACAAATGTCCATGGGCCCCTCTGGCTTTTAAAAGAGCGTCAGGCGAAATACAGGTCTGAATTGCGCCCGGCCGCGGCCAGTTAAGTTCATAAATTCCTGTTGTTGTATTCCGAACGAGAGCCGGATGGGGTACTCGACCGGAACAGCTCCTATTCCATCACGCACCACTTGGCGTATAGGCTTTAGGTAAGAGATGAAGAATCCGCTCTGCACGTTGTCATAAGAATGGTTAATGAGGCCTTTTCCCCGTCCCGACTGGTAGAGGAAATTTCCTTCTACGTTCCACGTCTCATTGGGTTTCCACGCAAACGATCCGCCCGGAGATAGCGCCTGGGCGATGGCCCAGTTCTGGTCTTCGACGCGCCAGGAGCGAATGAGCTCGGCCAGACCGGTCAGACTGAACTTCTGTCCAAATTTCCGCTGCAAGCCGACGTAAGAAGTGGTCGAGAAGTACTCGCGGATCAATGGATTGAATTGCAAATCGTCGATCGAATAGCCGGTCAGCAGGGCGGTCTTGCCCCACGGCCTTCCCACACGGAATTCAACCCGCGCTCCCTTCTCGGCGCCACTCAGCTTACGATCGGTAAAGGGACCGGCCTCATGGAAGCCGCTCGCCTGGATGGAAACCCAGTTAAAGAACGGCGTAGTGGAGAAGTACACGAATTGCCGGAAGAGGTCCTGGTTCAGCTCTACAGGGGACAGTTTGTCCCGGCGCAGAGTGAATTGCACTCCGCCGGTCAGCATCATCTTTTCACTTCCGAAGAGGTGCAAGACGGGATTGATCGCAGTATTGAAAGAAGTGTCGAGGGTGTTGCGCGGCACCACCAGCGACTCGCTGGGCAGGGAAATCTCACCGCGCGCATTGCGCATCTGCACAAACCCGCTGACTGGAAGCCACTGATTGGGATGATAGCGAAACGCCTCGGTGATCAGGGTCTCGGTCGAGGAGCGTCCAGCGGGCAACAAAGCGGGATCGGTGACGTGCAGCAGCTTGGCGTCGAGCTGATAGATGGTGGAATCGTCAAAGATGCCGTCCACCGAGGTATCGGAGATGAGGCCGACCTGCCTGGTTATCGGCAATCCCTCTTCGGCGGCAGTTTCATGCAGCTCATGCAGGGACGCATCGTTGCCCGATGAAAGCTGGTTGGCGCGGGCATACGCAGTGACTGCATGATCGACATCACGGCGCGAGTTGTAGAGGTCGGCGACGGTGAGCATGTAGTCGTAGTCTTGACGGTAATCGCCCTGGCCCAGGCTGGTGATCTGCTTCTCCGCATCGAGATCGTCGCCCTGCGCCAGATAGGTGTTGGCGAGGCCGAGCGCAACCTGCTCGCTTCCCGCTCCGGACTCTTTCGCCCGGGTATAGAGTTTTTCCGCCAGGTCGAAGTCGTGCATGGCGAGAAACAGGTTTGCGCCTTCAATCAGGTTGTCCGGGGTGATGGGGGCGGCATCCCCGATGCGGGCCTCGGTAAAGCCCAGCGAAATCTGCTGCCGGGCGTCATCGAACTTGCCTTCCTTGGCGAAGAGGCGGGCAAATGCCAGGCGGGCATCGACGCGGTTGGCGTCGGGCGCATCCAGCGCGCGGGAGAAGCGGGACATTGCGCCATCGCGATCTCCCAGGGTAAGCAGGGCATCGCCGGTGGCCAGCAGGACGCCGGATTGATCGCCTCCCTGCTGCTCCGCCGCTTGCACATCCTGCAGGGTCTGGCTGCGCAGGTGCAGCTGCGCTTCATTGTGGGCCCGTTCGGCATAGAGAAATGGATCGTCCGGGGCCAGGTTCAATGCGGTATCGAGCTCATTGATGGAATCCCGGTAGCGGCGGGCATGGTAATAGGTATCGGCCAGGGACTTATGCAGCCCCAGATCGTCGGGCGCAAAGGTCAGGGCGGCGCGGTATTCGCGCTCCGCTTCATTCAACTGGTGAAGCTGCTCATAGGCAGTGGCGCGCACCACATGCGAGGGCCCGTTCACTCCAATAATTTTTTCCGCTTTGGAGACCGCGGACAATGCCGGGCGCGCATGGTGCAGTTGCAGATCGGAGAAAGCGGAGCCCAGCCATGCGCTTCCGTTATCGGGCTGGAGCTTGAGGGCGGCATTGAAATCGGCCAGCGCGGCTTCAGGATTCTGCAGGTCGTTGTAGACGTAGCCCCGGTTTACGTAAGCTTCCACCATCTGGGGATCGCGCTGCAGGGCCCGGGTATAATCATCCACCGCTTCACTCAAAAGCTGCGCCTGCTTGTGGACATGGCCCTCAAGCAGCGGGAAGTCCCGCTCTTTGGGCAGCAGGATTTCGTATTTGCTGGCCAGCGTAAGCACATCGTCATAGCGGCCAAGGTTGTAGAGCGCGTATCCGAGATAGACCGAGCCATTGCGGTCGGTGGGCAGCTTGGCCAGGACGCGATAGCCCAGTTGGGCGGCCTCTAGATATTTGCCTCTCCAGAAGAGATACCGCTCATTCTCCCGCATGATGCGCGGATCGTCCTTGAGCGGGCCCTGGGCGCGATCGATCCAGACTTTGGCCACGTCCAGCTTGTGGTTCTCCAGCGAAGCATTGGCGCCGTTGGAGATCACGGAGGCATTCTGGGGGGCGCGCTGATAAGCCAGCTCGTAATATTTTTCCGCCTGATCGAATTTATAGAGGGCGGTGTACATGTCTCCCAGGGCGAGATAAGGGACGAAATCCGTGGGATCCGCTGCCGCCATGCGCAGGAAGTACTTCTCGGCGGTAACGGTATCGCCCGCGTCGCGGGCCAGGTATCCCAGCGCCTCCAGCGCGTATTGATTGTTTTTGTCTTTATTCAGGATCGCCAGATAAGCGTTGCGGCTGTCATTCTTGCGATTTTCTTTCCACAGCAGGTTGGCATACTGCAACTGGATGTTCAGGTTGTTGGGATCGATCTGCATCGCCTCCTGCAGGTCCTTTTCCGCGCCGGCCAGATCGTTCGAGCTGGTCTTTATGGAGGCGCGGACGCGCAGGAATTCAGCTTTAGGCGGCCCCTCGATTTGCAGCTTGTCGATCTGCTGCTCGGCAATGGCCAGCTGCTGATTGGCGGAGGCGTCGTTGCCCACTTCCTTGTAAAGTTCGGAGAGGTTCAGGCGCAGCAGAATGGGGTAGAGCTGCCCTTCGGGCACGTCCTCCGGAACGTGGGACAAGGCAATCTCATATTCGCGAATGGCTTCGTCATTGTTGCCCTGCTGCTTGGCCACGGTCCCGCGAATGGCGTGCAGGCGATAGTTATTCGCATCGATGGCAGCGGCGCGGCTCAGATAGAGTTGCACCTTCTGCATTGCATTCTTGTCTTCAGCCTGGCCGTTCTTTGCTCCCGCCATATCCAATTCGGCCTGGGCGGCGCTGAGCTGATAGCCGATATTCTGCGGTTCGGCGCCCGCGGCGCGCTCATAAGAGGCGGCCGCTTCCCTTTTCTTTCCCGCCAGCTCATAGGTGTAGCCCAGGTCCGCCATAATGTCCGGCTTCTGTCCAGGCGCATTCTTCAGGGTTTCAATGGCTGCGGCATAATCCTTCTGCTCGCGCTGGAAATTGGCGACTGCGCGAAAAATGTCGGTATTGCGGGGATCGCGCCGCCGTGCCATATCCAGCAACTGCCGGGCGCGCTGCGGCTGCTTCAACTTCATGTAAGCGACTGCCATCAGCAGCTCGGCATGGGAGGAGGGCTTCTGCGCCTCCGCCCGTTGCAGGATTCCCAGCCCCCGCTGGATATCGCCGGTCTGCATAAAAAGTTCCCCGGCCATCAGGGCGTCATCGGCGCGGTTGGGATTTTGCGAGACCACCTGCAAGAGTAATTTCTTGGCATCATCGTTCCTGCCCATTTTCATGTAAGTCTGGGCCAGGCCTGCGAGGCCGTCGGCAGAATTCGGCTTGCGCTGCAGACCTTCGTGATAGGCATTCACCGATTCGCTGAGGCGACCGGCAAGACGCGAGCTGTAACCCAGCATGAACCAGAGATCGGCGTTCTGCGGGGCGCTCTGCAGGGCGCGCCGGGTGTAATCCGCCGAAGCGGCATAATTACCGCGTTTCAGCTCATCCTCGGCCTTCCGCGCCATACGGCCCAGCTCGATGCTGCTGCCCCAGGAGAGCGAGTTCTCTTCCGAGCTGGCCGGCTGGCTGGCTTTGCCTTTGGCGGCGGGCGCCTGCGTGGCTGGTTGCGTCCCCTGTCCCCCAACCTCAAAGGTTTGCCCTGTGAGTTGCGGGAGGGAGGCCAGAGACAACAGCAATATGGCAAGGGAGCAATTCGATAACAATACTTTTCTCTTCACAAGTCCACTCTTCATTGTGGTGATATGAGCTCAATTGAATGCGCCAGCTTCCGGCTCGTAAGTTCGCATGCCTGACGGCTGGGAGTACACCGGGCAGAAGCAGCAGCTCTGCCAATCACCAGCTTGGATGCAAAGAAGGCGGCAGGAGTTCCCAACCGGGTGAGTGGATTTTTCTTATAATTTCCCTGGGTTCTTTTTTCTCCAGAATTCCCGCTCCAGGGAAAGCAGCAGAAAACCCGAGCAGCTGATTTGGAATCAAAACTTTCCTGTAAGCCATACGGAGGCATTCCCTTGCGTTTCACTTCTAGTTCTGCTTCTGCTCCCGCTTTTGACACCGGTCGTGTCCCGGTCCTGGGCTGGATTGTGCTGCTTGCCCTGGCAGTGCACGGTCCGCTTCTGGTGATGCAATTGCCGGCAGGGGCCTTTGACGCGAACATTCATATGTTCTTTGCCGACCACTACGCCCACCACTGGTTTAATCCCTGGAATGAAAAGTGGTATGCCGGCTTCTCTCAAACGACGTATCCGCCTCTGACCCACCAGCTGGTTGCCCTTTTTTCGCATATCTTTGGCCTGACCATGTCTTTCATGTTCGTACAAGGCCTGGTGATCCTCTTGCTGCCGGTCGGCGTGTACCGCTTCGCCAAGCTTTGGGTGGATGAAGAATCTTCCATTTATGCGGCCATTGGCTCGATTTTTCTCGGATCTTTATGGACCATGGTTTATCAGTCGGGACAGCTGCCGACCACCTTCGCTTCGGTGCTGACGCTAAACGCGCTGCCTTACTTCTATCATTGGATCCGCACAGGCAGCTTCTCCGGGCTGGTGAAAGGTCTGGCGCTGGTCCTGGTTGGGGCCGCGGCGCACCACGTGACCATGATCTTTGGCACGTTCTTCTTTGCGCTGCCGGTAATCTGGCTCGCCTTCGTCGACCGCAAACAAGAGGGGACCGATTCCACCCTCGGTGGCGTGCTCTCCC
The DNA here is from genome assembly GCA_964581225.1 of uncultured Terriglobales bacterium. Classification (GTDB taxonomy): domain Bacteria; phylum Acidobacteriota; class Terriglobia; order Terriglobales; family Acidobacteriaceae; genus CAYTQA01. The sequence continues at coordinate 33,467 of CAZONJ010000019.1, forward strand.
GTACCGTGATATTTGCGGCAATCGCGGTGATCGGCATGCTGATTGTGCTGTTGCCCTACTGGATCGAGCTCTATCACAATCCCATCAAGCAGGCGACCATTTACCATCAGAGCCGCGACAATTTTATCCTGCAGGTCCATAGCGGCCTCAACTTCTGGGTCATCCCTCAAGGCACCATGATTCTCGCCATACCATTTATCTTCTGGTATGGCACCCGGGAGCGCCGGCTGCGGCCGCTGTTCTTCGGCTGGTATCTCACCACAATCATTTCTTTGGGTGGAACGACGCCCTTGCCCAAGCTGCTCTTTGGGCGCGCCTACGAGATCCTCACCTATGAACGCTTCACCTACTGGTCAACCCTGATGGCGTTACCACTGGTTGGCGTGCTGGCGGCCCGGCTGATTCATCGTTATCGCGCCAAGGCAGCGATTGCCCTGTCGATTGCCGCAGTCTCCTCCGCAGCAATCGTTCTAGCATGGCTCTACTACAATCCGATTACCGCATCTCCGTTCAATATCGACGAGGTAGTCAGCTTCCTGAACCGGGACAATCACTCCAAATATCGTTACATGCTGCTGGGCTTCGGAAACGACTTTTCCCGGGTCTGCACCCGGGTCAACGCGAGCTCGGTGGATGGAGACTACCACTCCGCCCGTCTGCTTCCTGAACTCACGGAACACGGTTCAGGAAAATTGAGCGACGCCAAATATTTCGGCGCGAACGGAATGGAGGCGCTGCGGGCCATGCTGAAACATGCCAACCGCTATGGGCTGAAATACGTCTTCGTGCGCGACCCTTATTACAGTCCGCTGCTGGACTTTGCCGGCTGGCGTCCCGCCGAGGTGTATGACAATGGCAACGTGACGCTCTGGAGCAAGGAAGATATCGCTCCGGCGCACCGCATCATCCCTCCTCCGGGGGCGATGCCCAATACGATGGAGAGCATTCTCTGGGGGACGCTGCCCATCGGCACCATCGTGCTGGCGCTGGGACTGCTTATAGCATTCCCGGACCGCCGCCGCTTTGCCGCGCCGGTCAATTTCCCCGAATCCGCCGCCGAACCGGTCGCGCTGAGGGAGGCAAAATAATGAACCGCATTCTTCCCATTGTGATGGTTGTTATCGCCGCTCTTCTGATTGCTGCCGGCACTCTCCATAGCGGCGCTTCCAGCGACAACTCTCATAGCCCCGATGGGGTCGTCCAGCAATTCTATGAAGACGTGAAGGTGCACGACTACGATGCCGCGAACTCCCTGGTCTCGCGATCGAGCAACATCGACGCGGCCACGCTGGCCCGCGATATCGGCGGCCGCGATGGCAGCCTGAAGACCTACTCGGAGCTGCAGAAGGCGGAGACCCGGGTGGTGGCCCGCAACGGAAACGAGGCGATTGTGCGCGCCAGCCTGCAGTGGATTACCGCGGTTGGCGTCTTGAACGACAGCAAGGACGTGAAGACCGTAAACGAGGACGGCGTCTGGCGGGTGCTTTGGCCAAAGCACACCGAACCCAACCTTCCACCCCAGGTTATCCCGGTGAATTACCTGCGCTGGGACGTGGTGCACAGCGACTCCGAGGACAATGAATGGGGAGCGCAGAACGTTGAGGCCCCCCACGTCCGCATCATCTCGATGAACGCCATCGAGAAGGACGGCAAAGTCATCATCCTGGGAGAGATTGAAAACGCGGACACCGTTCCCGGTTTTGTCAGCGTCAACGGCACCCTTCTCGGTAAAAATGGAGAGGTCCTGGGCGAGGAAAGCAGCTTCGATAAGATTTCGCACGTGCTGCTGCCGAAAGAGATCTCCCCGTTCCGCATCGATTTCGACAACCTGCGGCTGGCGGATGTAAAGAGTGTCCACCTCGATCCCTCTTCCCTGCTGGTGCCGGCCTCCGCCGATCCGGTGATTGGAGTGCTGGACCAGAAGCTGCAGAAAACCGATGCGGGACACACCGTGCTTACCGGCGAGCTGATGAATGAGAGTGGAGAGCTGGTGAATATCCCTCACATCATCGCTACCTACTACGACAACGCCGGTAAAGTGATCTGGGTCTCGGACAGCTATGTGGACCAGGCGCTGCGTCCGGAGATTCCAGTGCCGTTCAGCGCGGAGTTGCGCGACGACCTGGTGGGAAAAGTACACAGCTATCGCGTCACGGTAAATCAGTTCAGCGTCGACCGGACTGCGATGTAATGGAAGGCGAGCGATGAAGCGACTTTTACTTTTGGTTCTTACGGTCCTCATGTGCTTCTTTGCCGCCGATGCCGCGCGCGCTGCGGATTTGACTCTGCCGCAGCAGGCCGTGGCCGGACAAGGCATCTCTATCGGCACTTCGGGAAGCGGCTCGGCGACGCTGTATATCTTTGGTCCCGGCCAGGCGATCAAACGCAGTGTCCATCTGGGGCAGGAGATTTCGCTGCCTGGGGATGAGCTGCGCAAAGCCGGAGTGTATGCGCTGGTCCTCTCTGGCGATTCCCCGGTCACCAAGACCTTGTATGTGCAACCGGCCCAGCCGGCGAAGATCAATTTCCTGGCGCGTCCGTCGCGGGTTCCGGTAGCGCAGCCCAAGGTGATTCTCGGCACCGCTTTCGTCTTTGACGATTTCCAGAACCTGGTGCTGGCCCCGTCGCCGGTGAAGTTTGACCTGAGCGTGAAGAATGGCGGGACGATCTCCCGCACCGTCACCTCCAAATATGGCGTGGCTTACCTCGACCTGAACTCTTCCTCCAAGGGAGGCGCCGCGCAGTTTGTCGCCTCCGATGGCCAGGCCAGCGTGCGCCGCGTGGTGCAGCAGGTCGCCGGGGATCCATGCAATCTGCGGATGAGGGTGCGCCGCGAAAAAGATTTGCTGATCGCCGAAACCGACCCCATTCGCGATTGCTCGGGGAATGCGGTCCCCGACGGCACCATCGTTACCTTCATCGAGCAATCCTCCAATGGCGGGCGCAGTACGGTAGATGCCCGCATCAAGAAGGGCATTGCGCGGGCCGAATTGCCGGTGCATCCCGGCGCAACCATCAGCGTTGCCGCCGGGGTAGTGCTGGGGAATGAAGTCAGAGTAGGAGGCGGAGAATGACGGAGACCAACCGCGCCGATTCGATTTTGCGCATTGCCATTATCCTGACTGGGCTGCTGCTGATGATCTCCGGCTTGCTGCCGCTCTTCCATGCCCATGCCGCCGCTCCGGAGAGCGGCCAGGTCGAGGTAAGGCTCGATTCTTCCCAGATCGTCCCTCGCCCGCTGGAGGAGAGGACCGGGCAATCCCTTGTCCGGCAATACTCCAAGGCATGGCAGGACCTTGAAGCAGCTCTGAATCAGAACAATAATAAGATGTTGAGCGAGAGCTTTGTAGGGTATGCCCAGGACACCCTGAATGCCCAAATCGCCGCCCAGAAGAAAGCTGGATTGAGCACCCGATATGTCGACCACGGCCATAAAGTCGATGCCCTCATTTATTCCATGGACGGGTCGGCGGTCGAATTGCGCGATGCGGCCCAGCTCGAAATCCAGTACCTGGATGGAGATAAGGTCGTCGGCTCCGAAAATACTACCCGGCACTATGTGGTGGTGATGTCGGTGGTGGATGACGGCTGGAAGGTGCGTGTACTCGAGTCGGCGCCGAATTTCTGAGCTGAAGGCTTATTTCGCTCAGCCAGGCTGAATTATGAAGATCACGGTAGCCATGAAGGGAGTGATGCTCGACTCCCAGCAAGAAGAATTCACTCCACATATTGAGACCAGGGTGCGCGCCCGGCAGACGGGAAGCGCTTCCGGTTTTGTCCGCGGGATGATATGGGGCTTTGTTGTGAGCCTGGTGTTGTGGATGATCTTAAGCGTGTTTGCGTTGAGGTACCTGTTCTGAGCTTGCCACTACTTTTTCGCCATCAGCACGCGCGGAATTCCCTGCAAATCAGGCTGGACGCGAATGGCGCTCCAGCCCGCCAATAAAGTCTTTACCCGCTCCTCGCACGAATAACCGATCTCCATCACCAGCCACCCCCCGGGTTTGAGCACGGCCATGGCCTGTGGAATCAGCCGCCGGTAAACTTCCAGGCCGCTGGGCCCGGAGAAGACGGCCAGCTTCGGTTCATGCCGATAAACCTCGCGCTGGACGGTCTCCTGCTCGCCGACATACGGTGGGTTCGAAACCACTACATCAAATCGTTCTTCAGCTCCGGAAAACGGGAGCAGCAAATCTCCCTGCCAAAAGGAGATGCGCTCGGCAAAGCCCAGCCGGCCGGCGTTCTCCTGCGCCACATTGAGCGCCCCTGCGGAGATATCGATGGCATGAATTTCAGCCTGGGGCAGCTCCGAAGCCAGCGCGATGGCAATGCATCCGGAGCCGGTGCCCACATCCACAATGCGCAGTGGATGCGACCGAAGCGTGCCGGCGATCTCCAGCACCATCTCAACCGAGTGCTCGGTCTCCGGACGGGGGATCAACACTGCGGGAGTGACTTTGAACTCCAGCCCCCAGAATTCCTGATGCCCGGTAATATACTGCACCGGCATCCCGGAGATGCGCGCGGTAATCGCCTCAGAGTAACGCGTCAGCTCGCCACAAGCTAACTCCAACTCAGGGTGCGCGTAAAGGTAGGCGCGCTCGCGCTGAAGCACGTGCATCAGAAGGCTTTCCGCATCCAGCCGGGGATTCATGGAGGCAGATTGCTCGAGCTTCTGGATGGCCTGTTGCAGCGCGTATCTGATCTTCATTATTTGTGCGGGAATGAGTGGAGCGATGGCGGCGATGCCATCGCTCCACTCGCAATCCACTCTACCGCAAAAGGTCAGACAGCCGCTTCCTGTTTCAGCTTCTCGGCCTCGTAGTGGGTGACCAGGCCATCGACAAAGGGTTGCAGCTTGCCATCCATCACGATATCGAGCTGGTGGAGCGTGAGCCCGATGCGATGGTCGGTAACGCGGTTCTGGGGAAAGTTATACGTCCGGATCTTTTCGCTGCGGTCGCCGCTTCCCACCAGCGTCTTTCTCTCTTTGGCCAATTCCGCCTGCTGCCGCTCCATCTCCACCTCATAAAGGCGGGAGCGCAGCACGCGCATGGCCTTCTCGCGGTTCTTAATCTGGGACTTCTCGTCCTGGCAGCTTACCACCGTGTTGGTCGGCAGGTGGGTGATGCGGACGGCGGAATAGGTGGTATTCACCGATTGCCCGCCCGGCCCGGAGGAGCAGAAGGTATCGATGCGAATGTCCTTGTTCTCAATCTTGACGTCCACATCCTCGGCTTCGGGCAGCACCGCCACCGTTACAGCCGATGTATGCACCCGTCCCTGGGTCTCTGTGGCGGGCACGCGCTGGACACGATGCACTCCACTCTCATATTTCATGCGGGAATACACCCCTTTGCCTTCGATGATGGCAATCACTTCCTTCAGGCCGCCAATGCCGGATTCCGAGGTGGAAAGCACTTCGACCTTCCAGCGGTTGGTCTCGGCAAAGCGCGTGTACATGCGAAATATCTCCGCCGCAAAGAGCGACGCCTCATCGCCTCCAGTCCCGGCGCGGATTTCCACGATTACGTTCTTCTCGTCGTTGGGGTCCTTGGGCAAAAGCAGCAGCTTCAATTCATGCTCCACCTGCTGCACGCGCGGCTCCAGGCGGGCAAGCTCTTCTTCGGCATAGGCGCGCATCTCCGCATCGGGCTCGTCGGCAATCAGGGCCCGGCTCTCCGCGATGCCCCGCTTCAGGTCTTTGTATTCGCGATATTTCTCCACGATGGGAGCGATTTCGCTGTGCGCCTTCGCCGCCTTTTGGTACTTCGCGGAGTCACCGATCGTCTCTGAAGAGGCTAGAGATTGGGTCAGCTCCTGGTACTTCGCTTCGATCTGTTCCAGACGTTCAAACATGGATTTTGTCCAATATGGCTAGGGATTTGACGCTTCAGCTTGCGTCTTCGATTCGTGTCCAACAAAGGGATGAGGTGGAGAAAAGGATGCGCGGCGGGGCCGCTAGGCGATGATGAGCTCGCCGCCATTCTGTCTTTCAAGCTCCATGGCGCAATGCAGGGCCTGAATGGCGCATTCTACCTGGTCGTCGGCCGGCGGCTGAGTGGTGATGCGCTGCAACCATAATCCGGGACTGGCAAGGGTGGCGAACAGCATGGAGCGCCGCCGGGCGGCAAAGCGGATCAACTCATAGGAGAGTCCGGCGATCAGCGGCAAACATGCCAGCCGAATGGCGAACTTCATCCAGAAGGTGTGGGCGGGAAATAACGAATACACCACAATCGAGATCAGCATCACGGTGATCAGGAAACTGGTGCCGCAGCGTGGATGATAAGTGCTGAACCGCTGCGCCTCCGGCACCGAAACCGGATTGCCGGAACTCTCGAAGGCGAATACCGTCTTATGCTCCGCGCCATGATATTCATAGACGCGGCGAATGTCCGCCCACAACGAGATCCCCCAGATAAAAAACAGGAATAGCGCGATGCGAATTGCGCCATCGACCAGGTTGAACAAGATCTGGTTGTTCAATGAGGGAAAGTGATTTTTCAGCCCTGTCGCCGCCAGCAAAGGAACAAACTTATAGAAGAAGATGAAGAACGCAAGGGAAAGACAGACCTGGACGGCAGCCATCCAGCCGCTGATTTCTACTTTTGTATCTTCTTTCCCGGTGATCTCTTCGAGGGCCACATTGGTAGAGAACTTCAGCGCGCGAAAGCCCAGGGTCATGGCCGAGCCCAGGGTGATGAGGCCACGGACCACCGGCCATCCCATCCACTTGTGCTTTTCCGAGGGGCGCTCCAGGGTATCCGAATGGGTAACGATCTCCCCCGATGACCTGCGGACGGCGATGCCCCAGGCATGAGGAGAGCGCATCATCACCCCTTCCAGCACCGCCTGGCCGCCAACCAGGGTCTCTTCCCCGCTTTCCAGGGCAGGCAGAAGCTGCAATAGGGCAAATAAGCGGCCAAAGTGCCGCCAAATCCGGGTTTTAGGGGAATTTTTCACATTAAAAAAGCGAAATGACCAAGGTGATCTCAAGGTCTATTATAGGCGAGAAATTCTGAATTTGCAGCGGTATCGTAGGTAACGTTTGGTCAGGCCGGCCATGGCCTTTAAGGAGCTGTATGAGCGAGCTTACAACCCGCATCCGGCGCGTCACCGAAGATTTGAAGGCAATCCATCAGGAGCTGGGATCGCTGGAGGCCGCAGGCGTTTCCGGCCCAGAGAATAACCGGGCGCTTGATGAGTTGCTGAATCTGGAGTTGCTGGACGAATTCAAGCAGACCATCGATCTCCTGCGGCACTTCCTCTGGTCGTACATTGAGGCCTATGCACAGCAGAGCGGGACCAATACCATGGCGTGTGCGGCCACTCTCCGCCTGCAGCGCGCCACCGAGATGCTGCGCTCCCTCAGTTTCGAGTCTCTCCACAACGGCGGGCCCAACGGGGAGATCACCTTTTTTCAGCTTATAGAACAGATTGCGGAGAGCATTGTGAACCAGCATGAAGCCCCCTCTTCCCAAAGCGAGTTTCCGGCCGCCCCGATCGTAAGACACTGAATTCCAGCTTAAAAACGGCGGCACATCGGGGGCGGCGGTAGCATCCAATACCAGCGCAGATGCTCGAATGGATGCCCTGGCCCAAGTCGCTGAAGCTATTTCCCGTACCAGCAAGAAAAACGAAAAAATACGTTTGCTGGCGGAATACTTTGCCCGCGTTGCGGTAGAGGCAGCGGCCCAGGCTGCCGTCTATCTTTCGGGAAAGACCTTTCCTGCGTACTCCGAGACTACGCTCAACGCCGGCGGCTCGCTGCTGTGGCGCGCGGTGCAGGCGATTACTCATGCCTCCCCGGAGCAGATGTCTGCCGCATACCGCCGTCATGGCGATCTGGGCAGCGCGGCTTTTGACCTGCTGCAAACCACCGGACGAGAAAAATCGCAGCTCTCTATCGGCGAGTTTACTTCCCTGCTGAACCAGATCGCCGCAGCGCGAGGCCCGGCGGCAAAGCTGGCGATCATTATTTCCCTGCTTTCGCGCGCCACCCCGCTGGAGGCCAAGTACATCGTCAAGATCATGACCGGCGACCTGCGAATCGGATCGAAAGAGAGCCTGGTCGAGGCCGCCATTGGCAAGGCCTTTGACGCGACAGAAGCCGAGGTCCGCCGCGCCAACATGCTGCTGGGAGATATCTCCGAGGCATTGCGGCTGGCAGCTACGCACCGGCTGGCCGAGGCGCGGATGCGCATGTACCACCCGCTGGCCATGATGCTTGCCACCCCGGTGGAGAGCGCGGAAGAGGCCTTCTCCTGTTTTGAGCGCGCGCAAGTGGAAGACAAATACGACGGCATCCGCGCCCAGGTCCACTGCGGCGGCATCAATGCCGAGGGGAAGCCCAACCGCGTGCGCATCTTTTCCCGCACCTACGATGATGTGACCGGCTCATTTCCTGAACTGGTCCCCTACTTCGAGCGCTTTCCTCATCCGGTAATCCTGGATGGAGAGATTTTGGCATGGCAGAGCATGGAGGAAACGCCCGCAGAAGAAGCGGTGGAAGGGCCGAAACCGGACGGTCCTGCCGGGCGGGCGCTTCCCTTCTCCGCGCTGCAAAAGCGATTAGGACGGAAGAAGGTCACCTCTGAGATGATTGGCAGCGTACCGATTGCTTACGTTGCCTTCGATATTTTGTATGCCGGCAACGAACTGATCATCGATCATCCGCTGCGCATCCGCCGGAAGTTGCTGGAAGAGATATTCTCGAGCCTGGATTTTTCTTCTGTCGTCTGCGCATTCGATCCCCACCCTCAAGCGCAGCTCCGCTTCATTCCCGATAATTCGCTACCCGATCATAATTCGTTGCCCCCAACGGACCACCTCTGCTCTCAGGTGATGCTGGCGCCGGTAGAGCGCGCCGACTCGCCGCAGGAGATCGACCGGATATTTTCCGAGGCCCGTTCCCGAGGCAATGAAGGATTGATGATCAAGGACCTGAATTCGGCTTACCTGCCCGGACGTCGCGGCCAGTGGTGGCTGAAGATGAAGCGCGAGTTGGCCACGCTCGACGTGGTGATTACCGCCGCCGAATATGGGCATGGAAAACGCGCGGCCTGGTTGAGCGATTACACCTTTGCGGTCCGTAATGCGGAAGGCGATCTGGTGAATGTCGGCAAGGCCTATTCAGGCGTCACCGACGAAGAGATCCGCAGGCTTACCGAATGGTCCCGGGCGCACACATTGGTGGATGAAGGCTGGCGCAGGCTGGTCGAGCCCAAAATCGTCATCGAGGTCGCCTTCAACAATGTGATGGTCTCGGACCGGCATGAGAGCGGATACGCCCTGCGCTTTCCCCGCATCGTGCGCATCCGCTGGGACAAGCCCCCGGAGGAGATCGATACCGTGGAAGAGGTGCAAAGGATTTATAAGGAAGAGATGAGCAGGATGAA